>JBPEWX010000126.1:0-2116 GCA_052032235.1 Ilumatobacter sp.
AGCGCCCGGTTCGACCCGCTCGCGCACGAACACTGCGGCGACGACGAGCACCACGCCGGCGCCGACCGCCATCGAGCGCAGTGCCACACGCCAGCCGAAGGCGTCGACGAGCACCGCGGCGAGAGGGAGGTAGAGCGCGCTGGAGAACGCACCGACGATCGTCAGCAGGGCGATCGCACGCGTGCCCTCGCGCGGTGCCGCACGAACCGCCACCGTCTGGGTCACGTGGTAGAAGGCGAGCCCGGCGAGTGCGGCGCCACCCGCCACGGCCGTGCCGACGAACACCGGCGAGCTGGTGGCGTACGACGCCGAGACGAGGAACACGGTGGACACCGCTGCGGCGAGCAGGAACACCCAGCGCGCCCCGACGGCGTCGAGCAGGCGCCCGGCCGGGAGCGCGATCAACCCGCCGAGCGCCGACGAGACGGCGAAGGCACCGGTGACGACCGACTCGGACCAACCTGTGTCGTCGAGCAATGGATCGAGCAGCACGCCGAACGAGTACGCCCAGGTGCCGTACGCCGCGAGCGTGACGACACCGAGCAGCACGATGTCGGCGTACGGGAAGCGCATCGACTCGGCGACCCGGTCGCCACCGGTCTCGCCAGAACGGCGATCGGATCGGCGATCGGATCGGGGATCCACGCACCGATCGTACGGTTGGTGTCGGCGTCAGGCCCGACCGGCCCCACCCGTCGTGTGATCACCGGGTCGATCACGCGTCGATCACGCGGGGTTCAACGAGCGGTCAAGCCGACCACGGTGGGTGCCGATACACAGACGTGCCCGCCCGAACCGAACGTGCGACCGCCGGCGATGCCGATGGATTGACGCATCGTCTCGTCGCGCGCATCGCACCGAACCTGTGTTGGTGGGTCCTGGGGGCGTTCGGGCTGGTGATCGCGCTCCACGCCACCGGCGTCGCCGGCCCGCTCGCCTACCCGTTCGTCATTCTGGGCGGCGTCGCCTGCGGCATCGTCGGTCTTCGACGTCACCGGCCCGAGCCGGCCTGGCCGTGGTGGATCCTGATCGGCATCGGGATCCTGTGGACCATTGCCGGCGTGCTCCGTGAAGCGACCGGAGCCACGGGAGACCTGACGGCCGACCGCTCGTTGATCCCCGACCTGTTCGCGCTGCCCGGCTACGTGGCGTTCGGCGTCGCGCTGGTCGGCCTGCTCCGCACCCGGACCGCGACCTCGGATCGCGACGTCGTCCTCGACGGTCTGGTGCTGGCCGCGGGGGCCGCGCTCGCCGTCCACGAACTCCTCGTGATCCCGACCCTCGACATCACCGACGGGTGGGTCATGGCCCAGATGGCCGTCGTCATCTATCCGGTGGCCGCCGTCTGTCTGCTCATCATCGCGGCCCGGCTCGCCTTCAGCGGCGGTGAGCGAACCCCCGCGTTCCTGCTGCTGTTGGCCGGCACCGCTGCACTCGTCGTCGGCGACATCGTGTTCGCGCTCGGCGAGGTCGGTCACGTGTCGAGCGTGTCGCAGAACGTGCTCGAGGTGCCGTACCTGCTCGTTCCGGCCTGCATCGGCACCGCACTCCTCCACCCGTCCTCGGCCCGCTTCGCCGAGGTCGAGCAGGAATCACCGAGTGATCTCTCGATGGCCCGCCGGTGGGTCGTCGGTGTGTCACTGGTCGCACCGGTCGTCGTCCTGTTGGGCGAGGGCATCACGCCGAGCCGCCTGATCTCGGCACTGATCTGCCTGGTGCTCGCCGCCACGGCCGTGGCCCGGATCGTCGGCCTGATGCGCAGCCAGGCCGAACACCAGAACGAACTCACGCGCCGTGCGACGCACGACGAACTCACCGGGCTCCCCGGCCGTCACCTCTTGTCGAACCGTGCCGACGAACTGCTCGGCACCCCCGGTCGGCGCGCGGCGATGATGTTCATCGACCTCGACCGATTCAAGCTCGTCAACGACTCGATGGGTCACGCCGCCGGTGACGAACTCCTCGTCCAAGCCGCCGAACGGCTGCGCCGGGTAGCACCCCCGCCGATCATGGTCGGACGGGTGTCGGGCGACGAGTTCCTCGTCCTGATCCCCGACTGCAACACCGCCGGAGCGCTGTCGGTGGCCGACCGGATCCGGGCGACGCTGGCCGAGCG
>JBPEWX010000127.1:0-4042 GCA_052032235.1 Ilumatobacter sp.
ATCGAGACGTGTGTGTCATCGCCATCGACGCCGGCACGACCGGGGTCCGCAGTCGAGCCGTGTTCCCCGACGGGCGGCCGGCCGTCGCGTCGTACCGGGAGTTCACCCAGCACTATCCGCAACCCGGCTGGGTCGAACACGACGCCACCGAGATCTGGGAGGCCGCTCGCACGACCCTCGACGACGTGATCGGCGAGGTCGGGCTCGATCACGTCGCCGCGATCGGCATCACCAACCAGCGCGAGACGGTGGTGGCCTGGAACCGATCGAGCGGCGAACCGTACGGCTCGGCCATCGTCTGGCAGGACCGTCGCACCGCCGGACGGTGCGACGAACTCGAGGCGGCCGGACACCTCGAGCTGGTGCGCAACCGCACCGGTCTGGTGCTCGACCCGTACTTCTCGGGCACGAAGTTCGAGTGGTTGCTGCGCGAGCGCGACATCCCGGTCGACGGCGACCTGGCACTCGGCACGATCGACTCGTGGCTGATCTGGAACCTCACCGGCGGCGACGTCCACGCCACCGACGTCACGAACGCGAGCCGCACGATGCTGTTCGACATCGGTGAACGCCGATGGTGCCCCGATCTGTGCGAGTTGCTCCACGTCCCGATCGATGCCCTGCCCGAGGTGCGTCCGTCGAGCGGCCGGTTCGGCGTCACCTCCGATCGCTGCGGCGTACCGGCCGGCATCCCGGTGAGCGGCGTCGCAGGTGACCAACAGGCCGCCCTGTTCGGCCAGGCGTGCTTCGAGCCGGGCATGGCCAAGAACACGTACGGAACCGGCAGCTTCGTCCTGCTCAACGTGGGACCCGATTGTCCGGATCCCACGGAGGGCATGCTGACGACGATCGCGTGGGAGCTCGCCGACGGCACCGTCGCCTACGCACTCGAGGGAGCGATCTTCGTCACCGGCGCCGCCGTCCAGTGGTTGCGGGACGGTCTCGGCATCATCGACGAGGCGGCCGAGATCGGCCCGCTCGCGGCGACCGTGCCCGATTCCGACGGCGTCTTCGTGGTGCCGGCGTTCACCGGGCTCGGTTCACCGTGGTGGGATCCGTACGCACGCGGCACGATCGTCGGCATCACACGCGGGACGACCCGGGCACACATCGCCCGAGCCGTGGTCGAATCGATGACGTACCAGACCCGTGACGTGGTCGACGCCATGGTCGCCGCCAGCGGCACGCCGATCACCGACCTGCGGGTCGACGGCGGCGCGTCGGTCATGGACGACATGTTGCAGATGCAGGCCGATCAGCTCGGCGTCACCGTGCGGCGTCCGGTCGACCAGGAGACGACGGCGATCGGCGCTGCGTTCCTGGCCGGCCTCGCGGAGGGTGTGTGGCCCGATCTCGACGCCATCCAGGCCGCCTGGCAGCTCGACGCCACCTTCGAACCCGAGCCCGATCGCACCGTCAGCGACGCCGCCCACACCCAGTGGCTGCGAGCCGTCGACCGCAGCCGCGCCTGGGCCGACTGACGGCAGGGGTCAACTGGCCAGCAGGGGGTCGGCGACCCTGGTGAAGAGGTCGAGGCGCACGCGTTCGCGTTCGTGGATGGGTCGGTCGCTGCGCCCGGCCGCCATCCACGCACCCGCCAACGGGAGATCGGACCAGAACAGGTCACCGGTCGCCTGACTCGGGTCGAGCAGGTGACTCCGGCCCGCCATGAGCGACGACACGAACTCGGCGTTCGGGGTGTCGCCGCGTGACGCGACGACCTCGCCGTCGCGCACGATCATCGTCCATTCCGACTCGGTGAGCCGCAACGCTGCGTCGGCGAACCGGTCGAGTCGCTCGTCGGCAGCGGCCTCGGCGACCTCGGCGGCGAGGGACAACGCCAACAACCCACCGTCGACATAACCCCCGTCGAGCGGGCGGACGTGCTCGACCGACACCCCGTCGATGGCGTGCACCTCGTTCATCATCAGGTCGACGAGGTCGGCATCGGGCAGCGCGACGACGAGTTCGTCGATCACGCGTCCGCCGCCCGACTCGAGGATCTCGATCGCCAGCACGTCGCCTTTCACGGCACCGACGCGACTGGCCACCTGGCCGAGCGCGCCAGGGCGATCGGGCAGCCAGACGCGGACGACGACGGTGTACACGGGCGGCAGGGTAGACACGGGATGTAACGCCTCTGTGTCGGCGACGTGACAGTCTCGCCCCGCCGCGGACGTGTGAGGTGCGTCGGCCTCAGCCGAGCTTGGTGAGGCCCTTGCGCAGGTTGCGGATCGCCTGCTGGATCCGCTTCTCGTTCTCGATCAGGGCGAAGCGGGCGTAGCCCTCGCCGCCGGGGCCGAAGCCGACACCGGGCGAGAGTGCGACGTCGCACTCGTTGACGACCATCGAGCAGAACTCGACCGAGTCCATCTCCGAGTAGGCCTCGGGGATCGGCGCCCACACGAACATGGTGCCGCCCGGCTTGGGGACGTCCCAGCCGATCCGTCCGAGCCCGTCGATCAGGGTGTCGCAGCGGCTCTCGTACGTCGCGCACACTTCCTTCGGGAAGTCGGCGGCCTCGTTGATCGTCACGGTCGACGCGATCTGCACCGGCTGGAACATGCCGTAGTCGAGATAGCTCTTCAGCTTCACGAGCGCCTGGACGACTTCGGCGTTGCCGAGCATGAAGGCGCTGCGCCAGCCGGCCATCGAGAAGCTCTTCGTCATCGAGTACTGCTCGACCGCGACTTCCTTGGCGCCCTCGGCCTGGAGGATCGACGGGGGCTGCACCCCGTCGAAGCCGACGTCGGCGTACGCGAAGTCGTGCACCACGATCATCTCGCGCTCGCGGCAGAAGTCGACGACGCGCTGCATGAAGTCGAGGTCGACGCAGGCACCGGTCGGGTTGTGCGGGAACGAGATGACGAGCACACGCGGCTTGGGCCAGCCGACGTCGTACGCCGTGTGGAGGCTGTCGAAGAAGTTCTCCGTGAAGTTCTCGCGGGCCTCGGGGTGGCTCAGGCCCTTGATCGGCACCTGGCGGAGGTCGGCGCCGGCGAACAGCGGGCCGTACATGTGGATCGGGTAGCTGGGCGTGGGGACGATCGCGGCGTCGCCCTGTTCGAGCAGCACCCACATGAGGTGGCTGAAACCTTCCTTCGAGCCGATCGTGTTGGTGATCTCGAGCTCGGGGTCGAGGTCGACGTCCCAGGTGTTCTTGTAGTAGCCGGCGATCGCCTCACGCAGCTTCGGCAGACCACGGCTGAGCGAGTAGCGATGGTTGCGAGGATTCTGGGCCGCCTCGGTCAGCTTCTGGACCGCGATGTCGGGCGACGGGATGTCGGGGTTGCCGAAGCCCAGGTCGATCACGTCTGCGCCTGCTCGACGTGCTTCGACCTTCAGGTTGTTGATGATCGTGAACACGTACGGCGGCAGATTCGAGATCCGGCGGAATTCCATGTGCGCGACGCTACAGGCTGGGCCCCGCCCGCCCATGATGCGATTGACGCAAAGTGAAGCACCCGGGTTCGTCGGTCGTAAGCTCACCGGAATGAGCAAGACGCCCGCTGACGGCTGCATCTTCGTCGTGATCGAGATCCCCCGTGGGAGCCGCAACAAGTACGAGATCGACCACGAGGGCGGCCGGGTCTTCCTCGACCGCCGCCTGTTCACGGCCACCACGTACCCGGCCGACTACGGCTTCGTGCCCGACACGCTGGCCGGCGACGGCGACCCGCTCGACGCCCTCGTCCTGCTCGAAGACCCGGTGTACCCGGGTGTCTGGGTGGAGGCCCGCCCGATCGGCGTGCTGTACATGCGCGACGAGGCCGGCGAGGACGCCAAGCTCATCTGCGTGCCCCCGAAGGAGCCGCGCTGGGCGAACGTGCACGACATCGACGACCTCACCCCGCAGCTCCGGGCGGAGATCACCCACTTCTTCGAGGTCTACAAGGCCCTCGAGCCCGACAAGTACTCCTCCGCCCAGGGCATGGGTGGCCGCGACGAAGCCTGGGACGAGATCAGGACCTCCCAGCAGAACTTCGCCGCCGACCCCCACTGACGACGGTTCGACGGCGTCGCGACGGCTTGCGACGCCTCA
>JBPEWX010000128.1:0-5122 GCA_052032235.1 Ilumatobacter sp.
GCTGATCGCCCTGAGCGTGGTCGCCGCCTGCAGCAGCGACGACGACCCATCGACCGACGACACGGTCACCGACGCCCCCGACGATGCCGATGCACGGGTCGACGACGACGAGATCGACGAGACGGGCGATGACGACGTCGATGTCGAGCAGGCGTCGTGGACGGTGCTGGTGTACATGATGGGTGACAACGACCTCGAGCCCTACGCGGTCGACGACGTGGTCGAGATGACCGGCGTCAGCGGCTCCGGCGAGGTCAACCTGGTCACCCTGCTCGACCGGCACCCGGCCTACGAACTCGACGACGACCCGCTCGGCGAGTTCACCGACACCGAGGTGTTCCGCTCCTCCGGCGGCAGCGACCTCGTCGGCGACGGCGACGGATCGGAGCTCAACGTCGGGTCGCCCGACACCCTGTCGGACTTCATCGCCGAGGGGCTGAGCGCCAACCCCGCCGACCACTATGCGGTCGTCCTGTGGAACCACGGTGCCGGCTGGCCGGGCATGGGCCCCGACGAAACCGACGGCAACGACATCCTCGATCTCGCCGAGATCGACCAGGCGTTCACCGACGGTCTGGCGGAGGCCGGACTCGACAGGATCGACCTCGTCGGGTTCGACGCGTGCCTCATGGCCACGTACGAGGTCGCGGCGGTCATGTCGCAGTACGCCGACTACATGATCGCGTCGTCCGAACTCGAGCCCGGCCACGGCTGGAACTACGAGGTGCTGGCCGACATCACCGCCGAGACCGACCCGATGACCCTCGGCACGATGGTGATCGACGGATTCGCCGCACAGGCCGAATCCGAGGACACATCCGACGACATCACCTTGTCGCTGCTCGACCTGGCCGCCGTGCCACAGGTCGAGTCGGCGCTCGCCGATCTGGCCGCGCCGTTGATGGACGATCCGGCGTCGTCGGCACCGGTGCTTGCGACCGCGCAGGCGAACACACTCGGCTTCGGTGCCAACCCCGATCCCGAACTCGACTCGTTCCAGATGGACCTGGCCGGTCTCGCTGCGGCGATCGCCGACGAGGAGGCGGCCTATGCCGACGTGGCGCAGGGCGTGATCGACGCCGTCGACGAGATGGTCCTCGCCTCGACGACCGGTCGGGTGACCGCCGACGCGACCGGGCTCAGCATCTACCTGCCGCCGGTCGAGGATCTGTTCGATCAGGGCTACCTGTACCTGGAGAACGTGACGGTCTGGCCCGATCTGCTCACGAGTCACTTCACCGCCGGCGCCAGCATCCCCGACGACGAACAGCCGGCGTTCGTCGACCCCGTGTCCGGGCTGCCGACCGACGACGCCGACTACGAATTCGGCCCCGACGGTCTGACGGTGTCGGCGGTGTTCGACACCATTGCCGACGACAACCTCGTCGACGCCGTCATCCAGTACAGCATCCTCGACGAGTCGGACGACTCGCTCATCTTCATCGGCGAGGAACCGGCGTCCATCGCCGACGACGGCTCCGGACTGGTGACGGCCACGTACGACCTCACCGTGCTGACCATCTCGGATGGCGTCGACACCGACTACGCCTACCTCGACCTGACCGTCGACGAGGATGCCGGGCTCCTGACGTTCGACGTGCCGCTCTGGTACGTGCCCGCCGACGCCGACCTCGACGAGGACGCGCTCGACGTGATCCTCAGCCTGGTCGTCGACGAGAACGGCGACGTCGTCTCGGAGATCTACTACCAGATCGACGAGAGCGGCACGACCGGTGAGCTGTATGCCGAACCGGACGCGCTGATCTACCCGACCCTGCTGAACGAGTACCCCGACGGCACGTCGGAGTGGATCACCATCAGCGAGGTCGGGCTGTGGGCCGACCTGCCGTCGCTCGAGTACGAGCTCGAGCCGCTCGAGTCGGGAACGGCGGTCTACGCCCAGCTCGTGATCCGCGATCACGGCGGCAACACCGCGGCGGCGTCGATGTTCGACGTGATCCCCTGAATTCGGGTCGCGATCGCGCTAGGTTGCACGCCTGACCGTTAAGGCGGGTCCCGTGAGGCCCGAACGGCAGGAGTACAACGTGAGTCACCCCAAACAGGTCCTCGGACCTGACGACGTGCGACGCGCGGTCACGCGTATGGCGCACGAGATCATCGAGCGCAACCAGGGCACCTCGGGCGTCGCCCTCGTCGGGTTGCAGCGAGGCGGCGTCTGGCTCGCCGAGGCGTTGGGCGAAGCGATCGCCCGCATCGGCACCACCGTTCCGGTCGGTTCCGTCGACTGCTCGCTCTACCGCGACGACATCGGCCTGCGACCCGTCTCACCCGGCAGCGTCAGCCAGATCGACTTCGACGTCGACGGCGCCACGATCGTCCTCGTCGACGACGTGCTGTACACCGGGCGCACCGTGAAAGCGGCCCTCGACGCGATCACCGACTACGGCCGGCCGACGGCAGTCCAACTCGCCGTGCTCGTCGACCGCGGCCATCGCGAACTGCCGATCCGGCCCGATTTCGTCGGCAAGAACCTGCCGACCTCGTCCGACGAACAAGTCGCCGCCACCGCCGACGGCGTCACGATCGCCTGAGGAGCCCACCCGTGCAGCACTTCCGCTCGATCGACGAGGCCGGCCCCGACGCCGTGCGTCGTCTGCTCGACCTCGCCGACCACATGGCCGAGGTCAACCGTCGCCCGAATCCGAAGGTGCCGGCGTTGCGTGGCAAGACCGTGTGCAACGTGTTCTTCGAGGACTCGACCCGCACCCGGCTCAGCTTCGAGACCGCCGCCAAACGCCTGTCGGCCGACACGATGAACTTCGCGGTGTCGTCGTCGAGCCTCAACAAGGGGGAGAGCCTTCGTGACACGATCGAGACGATCGCCGCGATGGGCGTCGACGCGTTCGTGATCCGACACAAGTCGACCGGCACGCCGTGGCAGATCGCCCAGTGGACGAACGCTGCGATCGTCAACGCCGGCGACGGCTGGCACGCCCACCCGACCCAGGCCCTGCTCGACTGCTACACGATCCGGACCGCGTTCAACCGTCCGGACGGGTTCGACGGGCTGCGGATCGCGATCGTCGGCGACGTGAAACACAGCCGAGTCGCCCGGTCCGACATCGAGGCGTTCGCGATGCTCGGCGCCGACGTCACCCTCGTCGCGCCGAAGACACTGCTGCCTCCCGAGACCGATGGCATGCCGGTCACCGTCACGACCGACCTCGACGCCGTCCTGCCCGACCTCGACGTGCTCTACCTGCTGCGTATGCAGACCGAGCGGATGACCGAGGCCCTGGTGCCCGACCTGCGTGAGTACACGACCCGGTTCGGCCTGACGCCCGAGCGGGTGCCACGGCTCGCCGACCACGCACTCGTGATGCACCCCGGCCCCATGAACCGGGGCGTCGAGATCGCCGTCGATCCGGCCGAACTCCCCGGATCGGTCATCACCCAGCAGGTCACCAACGGCATCGCCGTCCGCATGGCGGTCCTGTTCGACCTCCTCGGCAGCGGCTCCACCCCCGACACGAACGCACCCGAGACGATCACCCCCGAGACGACCAGCGGAGACGCGACATGAGCAACGCAACCACCACCGGCTTCCTGATCCGAGGCGGCACCGTGATCGACCCGACGGGGGAGCGGCGCGCCGACGTCCTCGTCCGTGACGGTGTGGTCGCCGCCGTCGACGAGCGCCTCGGCGATTCACCCGACGCCGGTGGTGCGACCGTGATCGACGCCGCCGGCTGCGTCGTGTCGCCCGGCTTCGTCGATCTGCACACCCACCTCCGGGAGCCCGGCAAGGAAGAGGCCGAGACGATCGAGACCGGCTCACGTGCCGCCGCCAAGGGTGGCTACACGTGTGTCGTCGCGATGCCGAACACCGACCCGACGCAGGATTGCGTCAGCGTCGTCGAGTTCGTGCGCAAACAGGGCCAGGCGGCCGGACTGTGCGACGTGCGGCCCTCCGGCTCGATCACCGTCGGTCGCGCCGGCACCCAGCTCACCCCGTTCGCCGAGTTGGCCGAGGCCGGTGTGCGGATCTTCACCGACGACGGCTCGGGCGTGCAGGACCCGCTGCTGATGCGGCGGGCGTTCGAGTACGCGCTCGATCTCGACATCGTGCTCGCCCAGCACTGCGAGGTCGCCCGGCTCACCGAGGGTGCGGTGATGCACGAGGGGCACTGTTGCTCGACGTTCGGTCTGCCGGGCTGGCCGTCGATCGCCGAGGAGCTGATGGTGTACCGCGACATCGAACTGGTCCGCCTGACCGGCGCACCGGTGCACATCCTCCACCTGTCGACCGCCGGCAGCGTCGAGCTGGTGCGCCGGGCGAAGGCCGATGGCCTGCCCGTCACCGCCGAGGCGACGCCGCACCACATCAGCCTCACCGACGAACTGCTCGCCGGGTACTCGGCGCTCTACAAGGTCAACCCGCCCCTGCGGACGATGGCCGACGTCGAGGCGGTCCGCGGCGGTCTGGCCGACGGCACGATCGACGCGATCGCGACCGACCACGCACCGCACGCACCGGAGACGAAGGAGCAGCCGCTCGACCAGGCCCCTCCGGGCATGCTCGGCCTCGAGACCGCGCTCGGTGTCAGCCTGGCGAGCCTCGACATGCCGGTCGCCGACGTCGTGGCTGCGCTCAGCTGGAAACCCGCCGCCATCGCCGGCGTCGCCGACACCCACGGCCGCCCCATCGCCCCGGGAGAACCCGCCAACCTCACGATCTTCGACCCGAACGAAACCTGGGAAGTGATCCCGGCCGAGCTGTCCAGCAAGTCCAAGAACACCCCCTTCGTCGGAGTCGAACTGAAGGGCAAGACCAAGCACACCCTCCTCCACGGAGTCCCCACGGTCTTGGATGGAGTCCCGCAGAAGTGAGAAGGCATGATCATGCAAAACGCTGTATACTCATGCAGACTGTGAACGAGCCGCCTGCGACCCACCACGACGCGAACCGTATGGTGAGGAGCCCCAGGCCTCCGTCCTGCGTGCGTACGCAACCCCGTGGTAGCGACGGCGAACGGAGTGAGCCTTGGAGCGTTCAACATGACGTTTCTGAGGGCACAGGTCAACGTCACCCGGCAACAGCACCTGCGAGCCCCGGCCACGTCCACCACCCACCGGTATCCCGGACCCTCCTCGACGTCCA
>JBPEWX010000129.1:0-2522 GCA_052032235.1 Ilumatobacter sp.
ACGGTCGTCTGCACCGTCACGGTGTAGACGTGGGTCTCGCCGAATCCGATCGCAGCGGGCGTGGCCTCGGCCACGACCACGGTGTCGTCGATGCCGTTCCAGTTCGAGTTCGTGGTGACCGAACCGGGCACGGCGTTGACGACGACGGCCGAATCGACGGTGATGCCGTCGCCGAAGCGCAACGTGTCGTCGAGCTGGTAGGTGCCGGCCGTTCCGGTGTTGCCGACGGTCACCGTGTAGGTGATCTCGTAGCGACCGTCACCGAGGCTGATCGGTGCTGCGGCGACCTTGGCGAGGGTGACCGCGGGCGGCACGACACCGGTGACCGTGTCGTCGGCCGGCGGCGTCTCGTTCGAGTCGGCGGTGGCGACGTTCACGACCTCGCCGGCGACGACGTCGTTCTCGGTGACGACATACGTTCCGGTGCAGGTCACGATCTCGGCAGGAGCCATGCCGGCGCCGAGGAGGTGGTCGAACGCCGAGCCGTCGCTCCGCAGACACGTGAGATCGGTCGGGTCGATGATGGTGTCGTCGACGGTGACGCCCGTGAGCGGCACGGCGCCGGCGTTGGTCACTGCGATCGTGTACTCGAGGGTGTCCCCGAGGTCGATCTCGCCGTCGCTGTCGACGTCGTCGATGTTGACCGGCCCCTGCTTGTCGAGCGTGAGCAGCGGCAGATCGCCGCAGGCGTCGTCGACGAACGCCCCACCGTCCACGGTGAGTTCGGCACTGTTGAACAGGCCGGTGCCGCCCGTCGGCGTGACACCACACGGATCGAAGGCACTCGGGGTCTCGAGCACGACGGCAGCATCGACCTCGAACGTGAGCGTGAAGGTGTGGGTCTCACCGGCGTCGAGACGCTGATTCGCGGCCAGCGTCCACGAACCGTCGGCCCAGGCGGCCGGGGTGGCGGGCGTGTTGGCGCCGCTGCCACTCGTGACGGCAGCGCCGCTGAGGATCGCGACGTCGGCGTCGAACGAGGCCGTGTCGACGAGGTCGTACGTGCCGGTCCCGGTGCCGTCGTTCGCCACCTCGATGGTGTAGGTCACGGTGTAGGTGCCGTCGTCGTCGCCGTCGATGGCGCCGTCGAACGACTTGGTGTGCGAGATCGTGGCAGCACCGGTCACGGTCGAATCGTCGTCGCCCGGCACCGTGGTGCCGTCGTCGTCGGTGAGTTCGACCGTGACGACGTCGGTGTCGGAGGTGCCGGCCGAGAGGTCGACGACGGCGGTGAACGTGCACGACACGGTGTCGCCACCGGGGATCGACTCGCCGATGGCGATCGGCTCGGTCGTCGAGTCGAGCACACAGGCGAGGCCGGTCATCTCTCGAACCTCGGCGCCGACGCGATCGGTGATCGACGTGAACGTCAGCGCATCGGCGCCCCGGTTCTCGATCGTGACGAGGAACGGGACGACGCTGCTCGCCGACTGGACCGACTCGGTGTCGGTGAAGGTTCCGTCACCGTCGGCATCGTTCGACTTGACGACCGTGAAGCTCGGGGTCTCGTCGACCGCTGCGGTGTCGTCGTCGGTCGGGTCGTCGAAGAGCCCGTCCGGGAAGTCCTGCGGGGCGTCGGGATCGGTGAAGATGTCCTGCGGGGTGCCGGAGACGGCAGCCGTGTTGACCAGGTCACCGTCGATGGTCGACGCGTACGAGGACAGGGAACGCTCGCCGGGGGCGAGGTCCAGCGCGCCGTCGACCGGTGCGACACCGTCGACGTGGGTCGTGTCGGAGAGGGTGATGCCGAGATCGGCGTCGGTCAGTGCGACGCCGGCCAGCGGCACGTTGCCCGTGTTGACGATCTCGAAGCAGTAGACGACGGCCGTGCCGTTCGTGCCGCTCACGAGTTCGTCACCGGGGCAGGCGTCGCCGAGGGTGACGGTCTTCGCGACCTCGATGGCGGGTCGGACACCGGCGTAGTGCGACGGATCTTCGTCGAACGACCCGGTCTGAGGGGTGCCCGTCGAGTCGATCCACGTGCCCTCGACCGTCCCGAGGTTGGCGTACTGGCCGTCGGTGGCCACACCGGCGGCGCTGAGCACCCAGGTCTCACCCGGATCGAGCACGTCGTCGCCGTTGCCGTTGGACACGACCGTGGTGATCGGTCCGACCTGGTCGTCGGTGACGACCACGTCGGTGACGGCGACGATGCCGTCGTTGGTGATGGTGTAGGTCCAGGTGACCGCGCCGCCGGTCGGCAGGAACGGACCGGTCGGCGTGTCGGCGTCCTCGCCGTTCGTGGCCTTCTCGATGTCGATCGACGGCTGCGCGTAGCCGAAATCGTTGTCGAGGTCGTCGGTTCCGGCCGGGAGCACGACCACCGTCGCGCTGTCGGGGAGTCCGTCGGGGTCCTCGAACTGCTGGTAGCTGTCGGGCAGCGTCACGTCGATCTCGTAGGCGCCGGGGAGCAGGTCGCCCAGGTGGTACGAGCCGGCCGGGTCGGGTTCGCCGTCACCGTCGACGTCGACGGTGCCGTCCGAGACGACCAGTTCGACCGGCACACCGGCGCCATTGCCGGC
>JBPEWX010000013.1:0-6441 GCA_052032235.1 Ilumatobacter sp.
GCGACGAGCCTCAGGCCTCGTCGGCGGGGGCGGCGGCGTCGTCGCCCTCGGCAGCCGTTTCGTCGCCGGCGTCAGCCGACTCGAACTCGGCCCATGCGGCCTCGACCTCTTCGCTGGCGGCCCAGTTGCCCTCGGAGTCGACCTCGAAGTGCTCGGTGTACTCGGGGGCGAGCTCGCCACCCTCGGCGGCCTGCTTGATCGACAGCGAGATGCGGCGACGCTGCAGGTCGAGATCGATGATCTTGACCCAGAGCTCTTCGCCCGGCGTGACGACCTGCTCGGGCGAGTCGACGTGGTGCGCCGACATCTCCGAGATGTGCACGAGGCCCTCGATGCCGTCGCCCACCTGGACGAACGCACCGAACTGGACGAGCTTGGTGACCCGGCCGTAGACGAGCTGCCCGACCTCGTGGGTCTCGGCGAACTCCTGCCACGGGTCGGCCTGGGTGGCCTTGAGCGACAGCGAGATGCGCTCGCGGCTGAAGTCGACGTCGAGGACCTGGACCTTGACGGGGTCGCCGACGGCGACGACCGAACCCGGGTGGTCGACGTGCTTCCACGACAGCTCGCTGACGTGGATGAGTCCGTCCATGCCGCCCAGGTCGACGAAGGCGCCGAAGCTGACGACCGACGACACGGTGCCCTCGCGGACCTCGCCGATCTTCAGGTTGTTGAGGAAGCTGTCGCGCGTCTCCTTCTGGGTCTCTTCCAGGTAGGCGCGGCGCGAGAGCACGACGTTGTTGCGGTTCTTGTCGAGCTCGATGATCTTGGCCTGGACCGTGGTGCCGATGTACGGCTGGAGGTCGCGGACACGGCGGAGCTCGACGAGCGACGCGGGGAGGAAGCCACGCAGGCCGATGTCGACGATCAGGCCGCCCTTGACGACCTCGATGACCGGACCCTCGACGATCTCGTCGGCTTCCTTCTTGGCCTCGATGTCGCCCCACGCACGCTCGTACTGCGCACGCTTCTTCGACAGGACGAGGCGTCCTTCCTTGTCTTCCTTGGTGAGGACGAGCGCTTCGACCTGGTCACCCATGCTGACGACCTCGGACGGGTCGACGTCGTTGCGGATGCTCAGCTCGCGGCTCGGGATGACACCCTCGCTCTTGTAGCCGATGTCGAGCAGCACTTCGTCCTTGTCGATCTTGACGACGGTGCCGTGCACGAGCTCACCGTCCTCGACTTCGACGATCGTGCCGTCGATGGCGTCGGCGAAGCTCATGCCGAGATCGTTCGAGACGACCTCACGCGGTGTGTAGTTGCCCTCTTCGTCGAAGGTACCGAAGTTGGAATCGGTGGTGGGCTCGGTGGTAGTGGTATCGGACAAGGAATGGACTGCTTTCGAAACGGACATTGAGTAGTGCTGTGGGCGCGCCGGGAACGCCCCAACGCAGGCGACCATGGTAGCAGCACACTCGCCGGGGCCACCACGCCGTTGCGGGATCAGCGACGCGTGGCGACGACGAGGAACTCGGCGGTGTCGGTGGTCGGCGCCGCCCGACGATACGCGCCGGGCTCGACCGAGTGGATCGCGTCGACGTCGAGACCGGTCAGATCGCACAGCAACCGCAGCTCACGGGGTGTGTAGCAGCCGGTCCAGAGGCTCGTTTCGGTCGCCACGCCCTGCTCGTCGCGGATCTCGGTTCGTTCGTGGTTCACGCCGGTGTCGGCGTCGAAGTCGGCACCGTCCCAGTGCTTCACCACGAAATAGGAGCTGAACGCACTCAACGCGAGGCGCCCCCCGGGTCGGAGCGCACGTGCGATCCCGGCGAGCACGGTCCGGTCGTGACCGTCGGCCGTCATCAGGCCGAACGCCCCCTGGCAGAGGCACACGACGGCGTCGAATCGACCGGCGAGGTCGTCCCGGTCGACGAGGTGCCTGGCGTCCATCCGCTCGAAAGTGGCGCCGGACGGCGCACCGTCGGTGGCGAGATCGACGAAGCGTCGGCTGACGTCGACACCGTGGGTCGCGATGCCGCGTTCGGCGAGGTCGTAGGCGTGTCGGCCCGGACCGCACCCGACGTCGAGCACGCGCATGCCGGGACCGAGACCGAGTTCGTCGACGAGGAAGTCGACCTCTTGGCGGGTGCCCTTCGTGAACGAGTAGCGCAGATAGGCGGCACCGAGGTGATCGGCGACGTCCTCGAACCAGTGGTCGCGCTCAGGCATCGAGTACCACCGGGTGATGCCCGGGTCGCAGCCGCGCCCGGACCGACGAACCGACCTGGACCGGTTCGAGGTGGTTCCGGAGCGACTTCACCGCTGCCCCGTGCGGTAGCCGAACCGTGTAGCACCAGACGGTGCCGCGGAACTCGGCGTGCTCGACGACGGCGCCGTCACCGTGTTCGAGGACGATGTCGTCCGGTCGGAGCATCAGGGTGCGATCGGCCCCGGCGCGATCGCCGACCAGGTCGCCCGTCAGTTCGTCGGCGAGACCGTCGACGTCGGCGGCCTCGGCGAGGGGCACGTAGCTGGCTTCACCCATGAACGAGGCGACGAATCGGTCGACGGGCCGGTGGAACACGGCGTCGGGCGCCCCCACCTGGACGACCTGCCCGGACCGCATCACGGCGATGCGATCGCCGACGGCGAGTGCGTCGTGCTGGTCGTGGGTGACGAACACGGCCGGCGTGCGCGTCGACCGCAGGATCGCCACGACGTCGTCGCGGACGCGTGCCCGCAGATTCGTGTCGAGGCTCGCGAACGGCTCGTCGAGCAGCATCAGATCGGGGTTGGGCGCAAGAGCCCTCGCCAGCGCCACACGCTGCCGCTCACCGCCCGACAACTCGTGGGGATACCGCTCGGCGTATTCGGTCATGCCGACCAGGTCGAGCATCTCGGCCGACCGGACCGTGGCGGTGTCGTCGCGGACCCCGAATGCCACGTTGTCGGCCACCGACAGGTGCGGGAACAACGCGTGCTCCTGGAACACGAGGCCGACGCGACGCTTCTCGGGCGGCATCTGGTTGCGGCCGTCGTCGACGACCCGGTCGCCGAGCCGGATGCTGCCCTCGTCGATCGGGTGGATGCCGGCGATCGCACGCAGCAGGGTCGACTTGCCGCAACCGCTCGGTCCGACCAGGGCGAGCACTTCGTGATCGCCGAGTTCGAGCGACACGTCGTCGAGCGCGACGACCTGCCGGTCGAACCGGCCGAATCGTTTGGTCACGCGGTCGAACCGCAATGCCGTCATCGGAGCTCCGTCATCGATAACACCGACGGTCAAGCTATCCGGGGCGTTCGAGCCGACGCGAGAGCAATGCGACCGGGATCAACGCGACGAGGATGATCGACAACGCCGGCAGCGCCGCCTGTTCGTAGCGAGACTCCGACGCCAGGTTGTACACCCAGACCGGCAACGTCTCGAACCCGAACGGTCGCAGCAGCAGCACGATCGGCAGTTCTTTGAGGGCGTCGACCCCGACGAGGATCGCCGCCGAGAGCAACGACGCCTTCGACAGCGGCAGGTGCACCCGACGGATCGTGCCCATCGACGAGGCGCCGAGCGACCGGGCCGACGCCGTCATCTCCTCGGAGACCTGACCGAGGCCCGATTCGACGGCGCCGAGTCCGGGTGCCAGGAACCGAACGACGTAGGCGTACACGAGCACCACGAGCGATCCGGTGGCGACCGCACCCGGCAGATCGAGTCCGATCGCCTCGAGGAGTTCGTCGGCGCCGACCACGGCGAGGATGACACCCATCCCGACGACCGGACCCGGAACCGCGTAGCCGATCGCGGCCGCACGGGCGGCGACACCGGTGAGACGGCGACTCCCGAAACGCTGTGCGTTCGCCACGACGACCGCGGCCAGGAGGCACACGACGACGGTGATCACCATCAGCTGGATCGAGTTCGAGAGGTACTCGGGGAACGAGTCGACGAGCGGCGTGCCGCGGTCGCTCGTCTGCTCGCGCACCGCCCAGACGAGGAGCTGGACGACCGGCCCGGCGAACGCAGCGAGCACGACGGCGCCGCACACGGCGGTGGCGGCGACGGCACGCCACCCGGTGAGCGTGCGCCGCTCGATCCCGGCGCCCTCTCCCCCGCTCTGCCCGAACCGGGCCCGGCCGCGCGCGATCCGTTCGATCGCGATGGCGACGAGTGCGAAGGCAAGGACCACCGTGGCGATCTCGGCGGCCGCGTCGCGGTCGTAGGTGCCGCGCCAGATCCGGAACACGCCGACGGACACCGTGTCGACACCGAAGTACTGCACCGTGGCGAAGTCGGTCAGGGTCTCCATCATCACCACTGCGGCACCGGCGGCGATCGCCGGACGGACGAGTGGCAGCACGACTCGGCGTGCCGCCTCCGTCGGTCCTGCGCCGAGGATGCGGGCTGCGAAGTAGGCGCCGCCCGCCTGGTCGCGCAGCGCCGCCCGGGCCAGGAGATACGTGTACGGGTACAGCACCAGGGTGAACGCGATCGTGGCGCCCCAGATCGACTCGATGTCGGGGAACCACGCATCGGTGCCGAACCAGCTGCGCCACTGGTCCTGGACGGGCCCGGTCGGGCCGAGCGTCGCGAGGGTGAGGAAGCCGAGGATGTAGCTCGGCATGGCGAGCGGCAGGATCAGCATCCAGCCGAACACCCGCACGCCGGGGAACCGGTAGGCCGACACCAGCCATGCCAGTCCGGTACCGAGCAGGGTCGAGCAGATGCCGACGCCGGCGAGGAGCAGCGCCGTGTCGACGATCTCGCCGGGGAGGCGGGTGGCCCACTGTTGCGACCAGACGTCGCTCCGCGGGGTGAGGATGCTGGTGGCCAGCATGGCCACCGGGATCACCACGAGCGCGGCGATCAGCACCGAGCTCCACGACCACCCGCTGCGGGAGGTCGGCCGACGGAAGACGATCACCGGTGTTCCCCGATCAGCCGTAGCCGGCTTCGTCCATCAGCCGCACGGCGTCGGGGTTGAGCGCACCGAAGACCGACGCCTGGAGCGGGTCGCGCAGGAAGTCGACGCCGAACCGTTCGACGAGCACCTCGTCGGGCGGCACGTCGGGGTTGGCCGGGAACTCGTGATTGCCGCCGATCAGGACCTGCTGGCCGTCGGTCGCGAGCCATTCGAGGAAGACCAGTGCGTCCTCGGGGTGGCTGGAGTGCGTGGTGATGCCGCCGCCCGACACGTTGACGTGCGTGCCGCGGTCGTCCTGGTTCGCCCAGATCAGCTCGACGTCGAAGTCGGGGTTCTCGTCGTATTCGCGGGCGAGGTAGTAGTGGTTCGTGACGCCGACCTCGCACAGGCCGTCGTTGACGGCCTCGAGGATCAGCACGTCGTTGCCCATGATGTCGGCGTTGTCGGCCCAGCCCTCGACGATCTCGAGCGCACCGTCGTAGCCGTGGTGTTCGATCAGGCTGGCGACGAGCGACTGCTGGTAGACGTTGGACGCGTTGCGCATGCACACCCGGTCGGCCCACTCGGGCTCGGCGAGTTCCTCGTAGGTCGTGGGGAGATCGTCGACCGAGATCTCGTTCGGGTTGTACACGATGGTGCGGGCGCGCACGGTGAGCCCGTACCACAGACCGTCCGGATCGCTGAGTTCGGCCGGGATCGCCGACGACAGCACCTCCGACTCGATCGGCTGGAAGAGTCCGTCCTCGGCAGCCGCGGCGAGGTTGCCGGCGTCGACGGTGATGTAGGCGTCGGCCTTGGTCTCGTCGCCTTCGGCGGCGATCCGCTCGCGGAGTTCGGCGTCGTTGCCGGTCAGGAACTCGACCTCGATACCGGTCTCGTCCGTGAACTGTTCGAACGCCGCCTCGATGCCGTAGTGACGGCCGCTGTACACGCGCAGGACGTCGTCGTCACCGCCGCAGCCGGCGAGCGCGACGCCGCCGACGGCGAGGAGCGGGAGTGCGAGACGTCGAGCGGTTCGACGATCGGTGAGGGGGGACATGGAACTCCTAGACGAGTGAGGTCGCCGGCCGGTTCGAACCGGCGACGGGTCGGGATCGTACGGCCGGCACCAGACGCTCGCGCACCAGCCGGGGGGCGTGCGTGAACGTCCACCAGACGCCGATCGATGCGAGGACGGTGAGCGGATAGGCCACCTCGACGACGAACCAGTCCTTCATCGGCGGCCAGATCATGAAGTGACTGATGAGGATCCACATGCTCGCCGCGGCGATGGTGGCGATCGGGGCGACGGCACGCCGGGGCAGCGGGATCTCCTTCACCCAGACGAGCAGCACGAGCCCGGTGGCGATGAAGTACTCGCGACGCGGATTCTGGAACACGCCGTACGCCGTGGTGAATGCGATCACGGTGGTGAGCAGTTGCTGCGGCCGGCGTGTGGAGCGTTGGATGAGCCAGCCCAGCACGAAGAACCACGCAACGGCGTGGGTCCGGAAGCGCAGGTTGTACCAGTCACCGAGGTCGGCCCAGTCCATTCGCAGGGTCAGGACCACGCCGAGCAGCGCCAGCGGGAACGCATAGG
>JBPEWX010000130.1:0-2934 GCA_052032235.1 Ilumatobacter sp.
CCTGGGCGGTGATCGCCGGCGTCGTCGACTCGATCGCGACGCGGGTCCGGATCGGCTCGGTCGTGCGCGCCCGCCGGCCCGCCGACGTGCTCCCGCCCGTGCTCGTCAACGTCGTGAAGCCGTTCGCCGAACGCGATCGGTTCAGCACGTATCTCGCCGTCGACGACGGCAACCGACGCACGGTCTGGGCGTGGCTCGCCAGTGAGCGCAGCGCCGCCCCACAAGGGGCCCAGGCGAGGGTGCGCGCCACCCCCCTGCTCGGCTACGTCCGCAGCAGCGAACCCGTCGGCACCGGCACCCGCCCCGACGTCGAGTAGCCGCTCGCGGGCGGGTCAGGGGAGGCGGACGCGGTACAGGGACGTGGTCGCCGTCATGTAGAGGTGGTCGCCGGCGAACTCGAGGTTGGCGCACGTCTCCGGCAGCCGGATGGTCCCGAGCAGGGCACCGTCGGCGGCGTACACGTGCACCCCCTGTTCGCCGCTGGCCCACAGTCGGCCCGCCTCGTCGAAACGGAATCCGTCGAACACACCGGACGGGCAGGTGGCGAACACCGCGCCGCCGCCGGTCACCCGGCTCACCGCCTCGTCGACGTCGTACACGCGGATGTGCCGGGGGCCGTCCTCGACGTGGCTCACCCCGGTGTCGGAGACGAACAGGCGCGACTCGTCCGGCGAGAACGCCAACCCGTTCGGTCGCACCATGTCGGTGATCTGTGCCGTCACCTCACCGGTCGCCGGGTGGACGCGGTACACGTTGCTCGAACCGATCTCGCTGTCGGCCGCGTACCCCTCTGCGTCGGAGTCGATGCCGTAGGTCGGATCGGTGAACCAGACGGCTCCGTCGCTCGCGACCACGACGTCGTTCGGACTGTTGAAGCGCTTGCCGTCGAACCGGTCGGCGATCGTCTCACGTCGACCACCCGGCCACCATCGCACCACCGAACGCGTCCCGTGCTCGCAGGCGACGATCACGCCGTCACGGTCGAGCGTGTGTCCGTTGCAGAAGTTGGCCGGGCGCTCCGCCTCGGTCACGTCGCCCGTCGCCTCGTCGAACCGCATCAATCGGTTGTTGCGGACGTCGCTCCAATAGAGCGCTCGTTCCGCGGCCACGTACACCGGCCCTTCGGCCCACGCACATCCCTCGGCCAGGTGTTCCAGCTCGCCCGACGGGGCGATCAGGTCGACGAACCGGTCGTCGAACACGTCGTACACGGCGGGTTCCGGAGGGCGCGTCACGGCGACAGTGTGACACGCGGTCGCCGGCGCAGCGTCACGGCGTCCCCCGACGCCACCGTTGGGCCGGGCAGCGGCGCCTGGGGCAGACTGGTCCACCATGAGCCAGCGACAGACGATCGTCACCCTCGATCTCGAAGGGGTCCTCGTCCCCGAGGTGTGGATCGCCGTCGCCGAACGGACCGGCATCGAGGCACTCACCCGCACCACCCGCGACGAACCCGACTACGACGTCCTCATGCGGTACCGGCTCGACATCCTCGCCGAGCACGGCCTCACGATGCCGCTCGTCCAGGACGTGATCGCCGGGCTCGAGCCGCTCCCCGGCGCGAAGGCGTTCCTCGACGAGTTGCGGGAGCGCACCCAGGTGATCATCCTCTCCGACACGTTCGAACAGTTCGCCGCTCCGCTGATGCGCCAGCTCGGCATGCCGACGGTGTTCTGCCACCGCCTCGTCGTCGAGGACGACCGCATCACCGACTACCGCCTGCGTCAGCCCGACCAGAAGCGCAGATCGGTCGAGGCGTTCCACTCGCTCGAGTACAAGGTGATCGCCGCGGGCGATTCGTACAACGACACGACCATGCTCGGCGCGGCCGACGCCGGTTTCTTGTTCCACGCGCCCGAGAACGTGATCGCCGAGTTCCCCCAGTTCCCGGCCGTCGACGAGTACGACGACCTCCTCGAGCTGATCACCGCCGAACTCACCTGACACCCCTGCTGTTCCGGCGAGGCGTTCGCGCCCCACAGGTGCGAGACTGCCCGCATGCAGCAGACCGAGGGCACCTTCACGGCATTCGACGGCACCACGATCTTCCATCGCACGTGGACGCCCGACGGCGACGCCAAGGCGGTCGTCCTGCTCGTCCACGGGCTCGGTGAGCACCTCGGCCGCTACCAGCACGTCGCCCGGCGTCTCACCGACGCCGGCTACGTCGTCGCCGCGCTCGACCACCGGGGCCACGGCAAGTCGGGCGGCAAGCGTGTCTTCGTCAAGTCGTACGACGAGTTCATGCGCGACCTCACCCAGTTCCGACGCCAGGTCGAGTCCGAGCACCCGGGGCTGCCGCTCGTGCTCCTCGGACACTCGATGGGCGGCAACCTCGTGATGGGACACACCCTCGCCGACCAGGACGGCATCACCGGCATCGCCCTGTCGGGTGCTGCGCTCAAGGTCGGCGACGACTTCTCCCCCATCCAGCGCAAGATCTTCAGCGGCATCGCCAAGGTCGCGCCCGGCTTCCGCCCGCAGGGCCTCGACGCGTCGAGCATCAGCCACGACCCGGCCGTCGTCGAGGCCTACCTCGCCGACCCGCTCGTGTACACCGGCAAGATCTCGGCCGGGCTCGGCGCCGCCCTGTTCGATGCGATGGACAGCTTCCCGGAGCGCTACCCGACCCTCACGCTCCCGATCTGGATCGGCCACGGCACGGACGACCAGCTCGCCGACGTCGCCGGTTCGCGCGAGCTCGAGGCCGGCGCCACCAACGCCGACATCGAGTCGCACTACTACGAGGGCCTCGCACACGAGATCTTCAACGAGCCCGAGCAGGACGAGGTCCTCGGCGACCTCGTCGCCTGGCTCGACCGCACGGTCGCGCCTTCGTGACCGGCGACGAATCCTCGTCCGGCGACGTGCGCGCCGGGCTGATCGCCGTCGCCGCGGCCGTCACGGCATGGGGGTCGACCGGCGTCATCATCA
>JBPEWX010000131.1:0-3046 GCA_052032235.1 Ilumatobacter sp.
CGGCCGGGGTGATCTCGGCCGACGAGCCGGTCTGCTCGATGTCGGCGAGGTCGTAGCCATTCGGTACGGCGACAAAGACATTGTCGAGTTGGGTGCCGTTCGGGATGATCTGGCTGCCGGAGAACGTGAACGAATCGCCGCTGAGCGACAGGGTGATCGACACGAAGGCGAACGAATCGTTGTTGGGAGCCGTCACGAAGTGCCAGTAATCGTTCGTGCCGTCCGGACAATCGGAGCCGCCGTTGGCGCTCTGGTTGTTGAGCGGCACCGTCTGTGTCGGCGGGGCGTCGACGGCAGCAACATGAGTCGCCCCGACGGTCGTGGTGAGTGCGCCGACGATCATCGCGACGAGTCCGATGATGGCGCGGGTCCGGCGAGTGCCGCCGGAGTTCGAGTTGCGTGCCGCCTGCTGCATTGTGTGACCTCTCCCTGGTGTCTGTGACGCACAGTAGCGAACGGGTGCGAGGAACGTACATCGAATTTGCAGTTCCTTGATCCAATGTGAACGTCGCGGTGGTACGCGAAGCACCGCGTGGTCGGCCGACCACGCGGTGCGTCAGGAAGTTTTGGGGGTTCGGGGGCTTGATCAGCCGTCGCGCAGCATGCGACGCAGGATCTTCCCGCTCGCCGACTTGGGGATCTCGTCGATGAACTCCACCAGACGAACTTGCTTGTAGCTCGCCACGTGCTCGGCGACGTAGGCCTGCAACTCGTCGATCGTGAGGTCGTCGGCGCCGGGCTGACGCACGATGAACGCCTTGGGGATCTCGCCGGCTTCCTCGTCGGGGATGCCGATCACGGCGACGTCGGCCACCTTCGGGTGGGCGACGAGCAGTGCCTCGAGCTCGGCGGGCGGCACCTGGAACCCCTTGTACTTGATGAGTTCCTTCACCCGGTCGACGATCGACACGTGATGGTGCTCGTCGACCACGGCGACGTCGCCGGTGTGCAACCACCCGTCGTCGTCGATGGTGTTGCGGGTGGCGCTCTCGTTGTTGAGGTACCCCTTCATCACCTGTGGGCCGCGCACCCACAGTTCGCCTTCGCCGCCGACGTCCTGGTCCTCGCCGGTCTCGGGGTCGACGATGCGGGTCTCGGTGTTCGGCACCGTGATGCCCGACGTGCCGGGTCGGAAGTCGCCCTCGAACGTGCAGTGGCTGACCGGGCTGAGTTCGGTCATGCCGTAGCCCTGGACGACCTCGCACTGGATCCGCTTCGCCGCCTCGGCGGCGAGTTCGGCGCCGAGCGGAGCGGCGCCGGAGAACACCTGCACGAGCGACGACAGGTCGTACTCGTCGACGAGCGGGTGCTTCGCGAGGGCGAGGATGACGGGCGGTACTGCGTAGATGCGGGTGATCTTTTCGTTCTGGGTCAGTTCGAGCGCCTGCTGCAGGTCGAAGCGGGGCAGGGTGATGACGGTGGCGCCGATCGACAGCTGCAGGTTCATGAGCACCTGCATGCCGTAGATGTGGAAGAACGGCAGGAACGCGAGCGACACCTCGTGCTCTCGCAGATTGACCGACGGTTCGGTTTGTACGCAGTTCGCGACGAGGTTGTGGTGGGTGAGCATGACGCCCTTCGGCAGGCCGGTCGTGCCCGACGAGTACGGGAGCACCACGACCTGGTCGTGGAGGTCGACCGGCACCTGCTCGATCGGATCGGCGGCGAGCAGTTCGAGTGCGTTGGCGGTGCCGTCGGCGCCGTCGAGCGTCATCACCTCGCCGATCGAGGTGCCCTCGATCGCTTCCTTGGCGGTCTCGGCGAACATGCCGATCGTGATCAGCAGCGAGGCGCCGGCGTCGTTCAGCTGGAAGCGAACCTCTTCGGCCCCGTACGTCGGGTTGATCGTCGTGACGGTGCCGCCGGCGACGGCTGTTCCGTGGAAGGCGATCGCGTACTCCGGGATGTTCGGCGCCATCAGGCCGAGCACGTCGCCCTTGCCGAAGCCGCGTGCCTGGAGGCCGCCGGCGAAGCGGTGGATCATCTCGCGCAGCTGGGCGTAGGTGTACGACCTGCCCGACGGGCCGTCCATCAGTGCGACGCGGTCGGGAAGCTCGTCGGCGCGGCGGAGGATGTGTTCGGTGATCGTCGTCTCGGGGATCTCGACGTCGGGCACCGGGCTGCGATGGATGATCATGTCCGGAGACTAGTGACCCTCCGGCCGGCCGGAGAAGGGCTCGGGCGGGTGTTCAGTCGGCGCCTGGACCATCGACCGCGCGGACGTCGCGGCCGTGCAGTGTCTCGCCGCAGCAGTCGCACACGAGGCGGGTGTGGGTGACGTTGCCGCAGGTGCGGTGCTCGATCAGGATCGGCTCGTTGCCCTCGCCGGTGATCCACTCGTCGCCCCACTCCCGCAGCGTCGTGATGACCGGCCACAGCGCCTTGCCCTTGGGGGTGAGCACGTAGTCGTAGCGCAGCCGTCCCTCGTCGTACGTGCGCCGCTCGAGCACGTCGGCGGCGACGAGCTTGTCGAGTCGATCGGTCAGCACGTTGCGGGAGATGCCGAGCCGGTCGACGAAGTCGTCGAAGCGGCGGACGCCGAGGAAGCAGTCGCGGAGGATGAGCAGTGTCCACCATTCGCCGACGATCTCGAGCGCTTGGGCGATCGAGCAGTTCATGTCGGCGAAGGAGACCTTGCGCATGTGCTCGATCATATGAGGGTTGCGTGATGCAACTCAACATGTCATGCTCAGTTGCATGACGCAACCCACCCTCCTCGAGTTCGCCGGCACGGTGCTGCAGCCGACCGGCGACGGTTCCTTCGACGTCGACCTGCCCGACCGATGGGCCTCGCTCGTCGGCGTCCACGGCGGCTTCATGGTCGGATTGGCCATCCGTGCAGCGGAACGGGTGGTGCCCGACCGGTCGGTCCGTACCGTGTCGACGAGCTTCCGGTCGAGCGTCGCGCTCGGCCCGGCGAGCCTTCACGCGATCGAGGTGCGACGGGGAAGGAGCACGTCGAACGTCGACGTCGCCCTTCGTCAGGACGGCCGGGACGCGGTGGTCGTCCACGTGACGATGCTCGCCGATCTCGACGGGAGTCGGA
>JBPEWX010000132.1:0-2659 GCA_052032235.1 Ilumatobacter sp.
AACCGGGCCACTCGCTCGTTCAGCGCAGCGAGTCGATGATCGCCCGGAGATCGTCGACGGTCGTGAGCGGATTGACCAGGCAGATGCGCAGGACCGTCTCGCCGTGCCACGACGTGGCCACGACGAACGACTCTTCGGCAGCGAGCTGGGCGTCGCTCCAGGCGTGGTACTGCTCGGCGGTCCACCCCAGACGTCGGAACATCACGATCGACAGCTCGGGCTCGACCACGAGCTCGCAATGATCGCTCGCCCGGACGATCTCGGCGCCGGCGTGGGCGACTTCGAGGGTCGTCTCGACGGCCTCTCGGTACGCCGCCGTGCCGTGGGTCGCGAGGCTGAACCACAGGGGCAGTCCGCGAGCTCGGCGCGAGAGGTGATGGGCGTAGTCGCTCGGGTTCCAGTCGTCGTCGTCGTGGAGCACGTCGAGGTACTCGGCCTGCTGGGTGTGCGCGGCCTTGGCGACGCGCGGGTCGCGGTACAGCAGAGCGCAGCAGTCGAACGGGGCGAACAACCACTTGTGCGGATCGACGATGAAGCTGTCGGCCCGCTCGACGCCGGCGAACTTGTCGCGCAGCGCCGGGGCGACGAGACCGGCGCCGCCGTAGGCACCGTCGACGTGGAACCACACACCGAGACGTTCGCTGACGTCGGCGGCTCCGGCCAGGTCGTCGATCACCCCGGCGTTGGTGGTGCCGCTCGTGGCGATCACGGCGAACAACCGGGCCCGGTCGACCGGGTCGAGCGCCTCGACCGTCGCGGCCAGCTGTGCGCCGTGCATCCGGCCGGTCTCGTCGGCCGGCACCGTGATCACGTCGGCGTCCATCGCCCGACCGGCCTGGGCGACCGACGAGTGGGCGCCCGACGAGGTGATCATCAGCCCACGCGTTCGGTCGTGCTCGCCCGCAGCGTCGTGTCGCCACTTCCATCGAGCGGCGATGAGCGCCGACAGGTTGCCGGCGGTACCGCCGCTCACGAAGACGCCGCCCGCTTCGGGCGGGAGGCCGGCGAGATCGGCGATCCAGCGCAGCGCCTCGTTCTCGGCGAACACCGCCCCCGCACCTTCCATCCACGAGCCGGCGTACACGCTCGACGCGCCGACGACGAGATCGAACAGGACGGCCGCCTCGGTGGGTGCCGCCGGGACGAACGAAAGGAACCGAGGATGATCGACCGAGATGCAGGCGGGTGCCAGCACGTCGCCGAACACCCGGAGCGCTTCGAGCCCGCCGATGCCGCGTTCGGTGATCGTGTGCCCGGCCATGGCGCGCAGGTTCGTCGCGCTCTGTGGCCCGTCGAGTGGCGGTGGGTCGAGCCGGACCCGGTCGACCGCGTAGCGGAGGACCGCCTGGGTGAGGATCTCGGTCGATGCGTCGTGACGATGCATCGCCGCGACGTCAGTCGTCGATGTCGAGCAGCTCGCTGCCTTCGTGACGGATCTCGCCGTCACGTTGCAGGAAGAACCCGAGAATGGCCGAGCCGAACCCACCGCTGATGAGCACCAGCGACGGGAAGATCAGCAGGGCGACGACGATCGCAATGGCTCCGGCCATGGCGCTGAGGCTAGCCGCTCGGTCAGGCCGGGCGGTAAGCGACGGCCTCGATCTCGACCGCGCCACCGATGGGGAGCTCGCGCACCGCGATCGTCGAACGGGCCGGACGATGCGACCCCATGCCGTCGACGTAGGCCTCGTTGAAGGTACCGAACGCGTCCATGTCGATGAGGAAGCAGGTCGTCTTGACGACGTCGGTGAGCGAGGCGCCCATCGACTCCAACTGGGCGGTCAGATTGGCGATCGCCTGGCGGGTCTGACCGTCGACGCCACCGTCGACGAGTGCGCCGTCGACGACACCCAGCTGACCGGAGACGAAGATGAAGTCGCCCGCGCGGACCGCGGGCGTGTAGGGACCGAGAGGCTTGCTCATAGGCGCGCCACGGTACCGGGTTCGGCCGGGAGACGGTGTCAACGCGCCGGCGACGGTGCGTGCGGCTCAGTGCGTCGTCGGCCAGCGCACCGGGAGACCGGCGTGCCGCCAGACGGCGGCGGCGACGGCGGCGAACACGGCGTCGCTCCCGTTGACCGCGTCGGCGTCCGAGGGGACGATCTCGACATCGATCCGCGGCGTGTCGACGGCTCGGAGGACGCCGAACGACCGCATCGTCAGATCGTGCGGCACACCGTCGTCGCCGATCGAGATGCCCTCGCTCGTCACCCAGCCGAGTGCCATGTGCGCTGCGCCGACGCAGTAGCTGCGCAGCACACGTTCGTCGAGCGGCTCGCCGGCGGCGACCTGCACCGAGATCGTGCCGTCGTCGCCGACCGTCGCGGTGGCCGACGCACCCGTGGGTGAGGTCACGCCGATCGCTCCGTCGCCGACCAGGACGGCCCTGACGACGGCCGCTTCGACCCATCCGGCACCGCGGATGGCCGCCGACGTCGGCGGACCGACGAGATCGACCTCGACGACCTCGAATCCCGGTGCGACCGAAGTGATCGCCTCGGCGATGCCCGCGGTCCGGGCGACGCGGACCACGCCGGTGCCGTCGGCGCGTGCGCCGATCGCGAGCGGCGGACGCTTGGGGCCGAGCCGAACGACGTCCTCGCGGGTCGACAGGACACGGACCGGCCGCCCGTGCTCGTCCGCGAGGCGACGCGCGACG
>JBPEWX010000133.1:0-3463 GCA_052032235.1 Ilumatobacter sp.
CCGATCCTGACGAGCAGGCGATCGTTGAGCATCTGGATCGGGAGCTTCTGGTCGGTGTCGGCCACGAACCGGAGGGTACCGTCGGCGGATGGTCACGACGCAGCGCACGGTCGAGCTCACCACAGCCGACGGCCACACCCTCGCTGCCGATCTGGCAGTCCCCGACGACCCGGTGGCGTCGCTCGTCGTCTGCCACCCGCACCCCCTCTACGGCGGCAATCGGTTCAACCCGGTCGTCGAGGCAATCTTCACCCGTACTGCCGCAGCCGGACTCGCGGCGGTGCGCTTCGACTTCCGCCGTGAGCACGGGAGCGGTATCGCCGAACGCGCCGATGTCGTCGCGGCGATCGATGCAATCGCCCGGCACGTTGTCGGGCCGACGTTCGTCGCGGGCTACTCGTTCGGGGCGGCGGTGGCGCTCACCACGGTCGACGACCGCATCGCCGGCGTGGTCGCGGTCGCTCCCCCACTCGCCATGTTCGAGGTCGCCCCACCGGCGGTGCCGACGCTCGTGATCGCGCCGCGCCACGATCAGATCACCGACGTCGCAGCCGTCACCGACACCGTCACGTCATGGCCGACCGCCGAGCTCGAGGTGCTGCCCTCGGCCGATCACTTCCTCGCCGGTCACACCGGCCTGGTCGGCGACCTGACCGCTGCGGCCCTGACGTCGTGGCTCAGTGATCGGAGCTGATGCAGAACTCGTTGCCCTCGGGGTCGGTGAGGGTGCACCAGCGGAATCCGTTCGTCTCCCGATCGGCGACGATGGCGCCGCCGAGTTCGAGAATCTTCGCCTTCGCCGCTTCGATGTCGGGCACCGAGGCGTCGAGGTGCAGTCGTCGTGTGCCGTCCGTCGCCTCGTCGACCGTCTGGAGTGCCACGGAGATGCCGCCCTCGTGTTGCGGCCGGAACCAGAGGAAGTGCGGCGCGAACTCCTGCGCCGGTTCGACACCGAGCACGGCGCCCCAGAATGCCTTCTGACGTTCGTAGTCGAGCACGTTGATGACGACGCTGCCGACCGTGATCACGGGTTCGCTCATGAGCGAAGGGTATTCGTCGGCGAGGCATCGGCGCGACCGCGTTCGAGGCGGACGACGCGGTCGGCACGTTCGAACGCAACGGCTCGGTGCGAGACGGCGAGCACCGTGAGTCCGGCGTCGGCCAGGTTCTGCCAGAGCTGGAGTTCGGTCTCGACGTCGAGCGCGCTCGACACGTCGTCGAGCACCACCAGCTCGGGACGGTGCACGACGGCGCGCGCCCCGGCGAGCCGCTGCCGCTGTCCCCCGCTGAGTCGGAGCCCGCGCGGGCCGATCAGGGTGTCTTCGCCGTCGGCCCAGCCGTCCACGTCGTCGCCCAGCATCGCCAACGACAGGGCGCGACGGACCTCGTCGAGGTCGGCATCACCGAACGCGATGTTCTCGGCGAGCGAGTCGGACACCAGCTGTGGGACCTGAGGCAAGAACCCCGCATTCGGCGGGACGAGGAACGCAGCCCGGTCCTCGAGGGTGACACCGTTCCATCGGACGTCACCGGTCACGTCGGCCTGCCAGGCAAGGCCCAGGATCGCTCGCAGGAGCGTGCTCTTGCCGGCACCGATCTCGCCGGTCACGACGACGAACTCGCCCCTGCCCACCGACAGGTCGATGTCGGTGACGCCGCCACCGCCCGGGTATCGGGCCGACAGACCGACGACGTCGAGCCGGTCGAGCGGTACGCGCTCGGGCCGTTCGACCACGGGTCGCACCCGTTCGTCGCCGATCTTGATCGGAAGGTGGCGGGGCGTCACCGTGCGCCGCACGTCGCCGTCGGCGACGAGATGACGCATCCGCTCGAACGCGACGGCCGCCTGTTTCTGGCGGGCCAGCGCGCGCCCCATCATCCGCGGCAGGAAGCCGAGCCAGCCGAGGTACGCCGTGAACAGGGCCACATCGCCCACACTGAAGGTGCCGGCCGCCAACGAGGCGGCACCGACGAGGAGCACCAGTGCCAACCCGACGTCGGCGACGCCGCGGGTGAACGCCTCGAGGCACTCCTCGAGCACGCGATCTCGCACGGCGGTGGCGCGGCGTCGCTCCACCAGATCGTCGAGACGGTCGAGCAGCGGCTCTGCGGCGTCGTTCGCCTTCACGGTCGTCGCCGCCGCCATCATGTCGCCGACGAGCCCGGTCACCGCAGCGGTGGCCTCTCGGTCGGCGACCCGGTACTGCTTGATGCGGTTGTCGAGTGCCTTGGTCGCGACACCGACGACGACGAGCGGCACGATCAGGATCAAGGCGGCCGCCAGGTCGGTGAGCCCCATCACGATCCCGGCGAGGATCGTGAACACGAGACCGGCCGACACGTCGACCATGCCGTCGACGAAGCGCGCCACGTCCTCGGCGTCGTCGCGGAAGTGGGTGACCGCCTCCCCTGCCGAACCGACGGGTTGCCCCGCTTCGACGCCGCCACTCGCCACCTGCGCCGTGAGCAGGTTGGCGCGCAGGAAGGTCTGCATCTGCAGCCACACCCGGGTCCAGACGAGCGCGGCGGCGTGAATGGTCGCCATCCGCCCGATCTCGAGGGCGACCAGCGCGACGACCCACCACACTGCTTCGTCGACGTCGCCGGCCTCCACCGCGTCGAAGGCGCGTCCGAGCACCCAGCCGATGCCGACCGGGAAGACGAAGAACAGCACGAACAGGCCTTCGCCGGCCCAGAACGTGCGGCGATCGTGCTGGCTCACGCGCCACGCGAGCGTCCAGGCGTTCACGCCAGCATCCCTTCGGAAGGGGCTCGGTCGGGCTCGAGCGCCAGATCGAGCAGGCGCCGGAACCGACCGCCGGGGTCGGCGACCAGCGTCTCGCGTGAACCGAACTCGACGATGCGACCGGCGTCGAACACGGCGATGTCGTCGACCTCGGAGAGGGTGGAGAGCCGATGAGCGATGACGATCGTCGTCCGGCCGCGCATCAGTTCGCGCATCGCCGCCTCGATCCGTCGCTCGGTCACCGGGTCGACTCGCGCCGTCGCCTCGTCGAGCACGACGAGGTCGGGGTCGCGCAACCAGACACGTGCCATCGCGAGCAGTTGGGCCTCGCCGGCCGACAGTCCGGCACCGCCACCACCGAGCGGCCGGTCGATGCCGCCCTCGGCGAGCGCACCGAGTCCGACCGAGTGCAGGGCGTCGGCGACGGCCTCGTCGGAGTGATGCGGATCGAACAGCGTCACGTTCTCGCGGATCGTCCCGTTGAACAGCTCGACCTCCTGCGGCACGAGTGCCGCCCGACGGCGGAGCTCACGCATCGGCACCTCGGCGATCGGCACGCCGCCGACGGTCACCTGACCGGCGGTCGCCTCGACCAGCCGGAGCACCAGACGCGAGAACGTCGTCTTGCCGCTGCCCGTGCGACCGACCACGCCGACGGACCGCCCGGCACCGATGCTGACGTCGACGTCGTGCAGGACCGGGTCGTCGTCGCCGTAG
>JBPEWX010000134.1:0-10201 GCA_052032235.1 Ilumatobacter sp.
GGGCTAGGTTCGGGACATGACCGATCGCGCCGCCAACCTGGGCCAGCTCCGAGCGTCGGGATGGCAGTCCCGACCCGTCAAGGAGGAGATCCGGGCGAACGCTGTCGCGAAGATCAGCGCCGGCAAACCGCTGTTCGCCGGTGTCCTCGGCTACGAGGACACGGTGATGCCGCAACTCGAGAACGCGCTCCTCGCCGGCCACGACGTGATCTTCCTCGGTGAGCGCGGCCAGGCCAAGACCCGCATGATCCGCTCGCTCACCGGCCTGCTCGACGAGTGGATGCCGATCGTCGCCGGGAGCGAGATCAACGACGACCCGTACCATCCGGTGTCGAAGCACGCGCGCGACCTGGTCGACGAGATGGGTGACGAAACGCCGATCACCTGGGTGCACCGCCACGACCGGTTCGGTGAGAAGCTCGCGACGCCCGACACCTCGATCGCCGATCTGATCGGCGAGGTCGATCCGATCAAGGTCGCCGAGGGTCGTTACCTGAGCGACGAACTCACGCTGCACTACGGCCTGGTGCCGCGTACCAACCGCGGCATCTTCGCGATCAACGAACTCCCCGACCTCGCCGAGCGGATCCAGGTCGGCATGCTCAACGTGCTGGAGGAGCGCGACGTCCAGATCCGCGGATACAAGATCCGACTGCCGCTCGACGTGATGCTGGTCGCTTCGGCGAACCCGGAGGACTACACCAACCGCGGCCGCATCATCACGCCGCTGAAGGACCGCTTCGGCAGCCAGATCCGGACGCACTATCCGCTCGACGCCGAACTCGAGTTCCAGATCATGCAGCAGGAGGCGCGCCCGCTGTCGGTGGGCGAGACGGTCGGTGTGTCGGTGCCGCAGTACCTGGGCGAGGTCGTGGCGACGTTCAGCCAGTTGGCCCGTGCGTCGAGCCACGTCAACCAGCGGAGCGGCGTGTCCGTCCGCCTGTCGGTCTCGAACTACGAGGCGCTCGCCGCCAACGCACTCCGTCGTGGGCTCCGCGCCGGCGAACATCACATCGTCGCCCGGGTCGACGATCTCGACGCGCTGGCGGCCAGCTCGATCGGCAAGATCGAGATCGAGGCACTCGAAGACGGACGTGAGGGTGTCATCTTCGACAACCTGGTCAAGGGCGCGGTGCTCACCGTCTACAACGACCGTGTCGACCCGAGCCACACGACGCCGATCGTCGATGCGTTCGACGAGGGACTCATCGTGCACACGGGCGAAGACCTGTCGAGCGACGAGTTGGCGTCGTTGGTCGAACGGGTCCCTGCGCTCCGCGAACCGGTCGACGCCCTGCTCGACGGCGACACCTCGACCGGAGCGATCGCCGCCGCGACCGAGTTCGTGCTCGAGGGGCTGCACCTCAGCAAGCGGCTCAACAAGGACGAGTCGGGTCAGAGCGCGACCTACCGGGGTCGCTGACCCGATCTCGGATCGAGCTCGTCAGACCGACTCGGGCGTCAGACGCACGCTGACGACCTGCCAGTCGCGTCCGTCGGGGCCGACGCCGTTGTCGACGACGACCTCGTCGGCGACGCGGCGGATCATGCCGAGGCCGCGACCGGACGGGTTCGTCGGTGGCGGAACCCGCCACGCGTTGACCGGCGGCATGCCGCGTGGGTGGTTGGGGCCCGGTGACGTCACCGTCAGCACCACGGCATCGCCGGCGATGCTGACGTCGAGGGTGACGATGCCGGCGATGCAGTGCTCGAATGCGTTGGTCACCAGTTCGGAGGCCACCAGTCGAGCCCGCTCGATCACGGCGTCCGGTGAGCGACCCTCGCAATGCTCCTGCACGGCATGGCGGGCGCGCTTGCCCACCTCGTCGCGCCGGTCGAGGCGGATCGCACGTCGGGTCGGGAACTCGGTCCGTGCCGTCGCCGATCCGTGCGCCGTCGTCGATCCGTGCTCCATCTGGACTGTCCCACACCCGCTCATGGGGCCTCGGTTTCCCCGGCGGTCGCCCCGCCAAACCTCACCGGTGTGAGCTTGAATCGACCTTGCCGATCGGTGCCGCACGGACGCCGCCGGGTGGCGACCACGCCGACAGATCGCACCGTCAGCGGTCAGTACAGGCCCCGTGGGTCGGCGACCGGACCTCGCCGTTCCGGCGGCGGACACGGGTCGGGCGGCACCTCGCCGACGGACCATCCGCGCGGACACGGACGGTGCTCGAGCGCCGCCGCCCACCGGCTGACGTAGTCGGTCAACGCCCAGGCACCGTCAGGGGTGAGGTGGGTCCCGTCCCAGAACCAGTCCTGGCGCGACCGGCTGTACGAGAGCCAGTCGGCCAACACCACGTCGTCGTACTGGGGGAGCGCGGTGAGGATGCGGAGATCGACGTTGTTCTCGGCGTATGCCTGGCGTGCCGTCGGCCGATCGACGTCTTCGTTGTAGGTCAGCCACAGGATCGTGTGCGCCCCCTTCGACCGTGCTGCCGCCACGACCGCGTGGAACTCGGCGGGGAAATCGCTGAACCAGTCGTTGTAGCCCGTCTTGATGACGACGATGTCGAAGCGGCCGGCTGCGCCGCCGATCGCCTCGACGGCGGTGTTCGGGATCACGTTGGTGATGTCGCTGCGGCACGAGGGGCGGACCAGTCGACGGCAGGCGGCGGCGTCGACCACGGCGTCGACGCCGACGAACGCGGCGGTCGACGACGGCACCAGGGCGACGCCGCCGAGCGTGGAGTCACCGACGACGAGGAGCCGCGACCGCGTCGGCGTGTTCGGCGCGGCCCCGGTCGATGCGGCGGTCGGGCCGCCGGTGAACCAACCGGTGGCGTCGACCACGAGGTCGGTGCCGGCGTGCGATCGATAGGCGAGCCCGGCAGTGCTCGCCCGCGTGATCGCGAAGTTGGCGACCGTGTGGTTCCAGGACGACGGGTTGACCGTCGACGTCCCGGGCGTCGGCGTGCGCGCCGGGTGCGCCGTGACGTGGCCACGACGGTCGGGGCGTACGACGGTGACGTTCGTGACGACGGCAGCGGCTTCGGGCGCCGGCGATGCGACCTCGATACTGCCGCCGGCGTGGATGCGTCCGGGCGTCAGCCGCGTGTCGGTGAGCCGGCGTGGGGACACCGGGACGAACAACCCGTCGGTCGATGCCGCCGCCGACGGCCCGGTGAACCAGCCGACGACGTCGACCACCAGGTGCCCGCCGGCGAACGAGTCGATCACGAAACCGTCGGGCGACACGGGAACGATCACCGACGCCGCGACCGCACGTCCGGACCCGTCGGCGTTCAGGAACGAGGCGTCGACGGGCGGGCTGCCGGCCGGTCGCACGGTGAGATGCCCTCGGCCGCGCTCTCGCACGCTCGTCACGTTCGCGACCACGGCGGTGGCGTCGGAAGGAACCCCGGTCGGGAGTCCGACCGCCAGCGAGTCGCCCCGGCCGAGCGCTCCGCGCGGTGTCCCGAGCCGTGTGTCGACGACGCGGCGACCGTTCATCGGGACGAAGCGTCCGTCGGTCGCGGACGACGCGGGCACGAACACTGCCGTGACGTCGACCACGACGCCGCCGGGCCGCAGGCTGCTGAGCGTGATGCGACCGTCGTCGCCCAGCGGCACGATCGTCGAGTTGGCCACCGCCCGATCGGGCCGGGTGTTGAGGGTGGACACCTCGGGCCGCGGGCTGCCGCTCGGCCAGACCGTCACGTGGCCGGCGACCGGCGTCGCGACCGCCGTGATCGTGATCGCCGCCGCGATGGCGTCGTCGGGAACGGATCGATGCGCGGCGACGTCGACTTCGAACGTCGTGTCGCCGATCCAGCGACAACCACAGTCGGCGCGACGGGTGTCGGCGAGGCGTTCGGGTCGGAGCGCGACCAGCTTGCCGGTGTCGGGAGCCGCGGCGACGTCGGCCGCGGACCAGCCGACGGAGACCGATGAGAACAGCACGGCGGTCGTGATGGCGAGCGCGGCCCGACGTCGTCTCGTCCGCGCACCGCCGCTCGTGGTCTCGTCACCCACCGTGTTGTCCTCCGCCACGCGAACCCCCGAGTTCTCGCTGCGCGCAGCGTACTCCGTCCGCGCTCGGGGCTCGGTCGACTTCTCGGGTACCGTGGATCCATGGCGACCCGGTTCACCTACTCGCGGTGGGACGGCACCCAGCGCGGCTTCGACCTCGACGCCGATCTGCTCTTCGATCAGCTCACCGACGAGTTGCTGTACCACGGCGACGTCAACGCGGCGCTCCGTCGCATGATGCAGGACGGCATGCGCGACGCCGACGGCAACCGTTTCGACGGCCTCCGCGACCTCATGGAACAACTCCGTGAGCAACGTCAGGACCGGCTCGACCGGACCAACCTCGGTGGTGTCTACGACGAGATCGCCGACGAACTCGGCGACATCGTCGACGAGGAACGCCATGCGATCGAGAACGCGCTCCGCGACGCGGAGTCGAGCGGTGACGAGCGCCGGGCCGACGCGGCGCGCCAGTCGGCCTCCGATCGCAACCTGCGACTCGATCTGATGCCCGACGACCTTGCCGGCAAGGTGCGCGAGCTGAGCGCGTACGACTGGGAGTCGGCCGAGGCCCAGCGTCGCTTCGAGCAGATGCTCGACCGGCTTCGGGAACAACTCATGCAGCAGATGGTCGACCAGATGTCGGACGGCATGCAGAACATGACGCCGGGCGACATGCAGCGCATGAAGGACATGCTCGCATCCCTGAACGAGATGCTGCAGGACCGCCAGGCCGGCCGCGACCCGAAGTTCGACGAGTTCATGGAGCAGTTCGGCGACTTCTTCCCGGAGAATCCGTCCGACCTCGACGAGCTGCTCGAGCAGATGGCCCAGCGCATGGCGGCGATGCAGGCGATGCTCAACTCGATGACGCCCGAGCAGCGCGCCCAGTTGCAGGAGCTGTCCGATCAGCTGATGGACGACATGGATCTGCAGTGGCAGATGCAGCAGCTCGGCGAGAACCTGCAGCAGATGTTCCCCGACATGAACTGGGGGCGGTCGTACGACATGCAGGGCCAGGACCCGACCGGGTTCTCGCAGGCGATGCAGACGATGCAGGAGTTGGGCGAACTCGATCAGCTCGAGAACCTGTTGCGCAACGCGACCACGCCGGGCCAGCTCGCCGAAGCCGACATGGATCGGGTGCGAGACCTCCTGGGCGACGACGCGGCGCGCTCACTCGAGCGGTTGGCCGAACTCACCAAGATGCTCGAGGACGCCGGGCTGATCGAGAACAAGGAAGGTCGGCTCGAGCTCACGCCCCGCGGCCTCCGGTCGATCGGCTCCAATGCGCTCCGCGACCTCTTCACGAAGCTCACCAAGGAGCACGTGGGCCAGCACCAGCTGCACCAGTTCGGGCAGGGCCACGAGCGCACCTATCAGACCAAGCCGTACGAGTTCGGCGATCCGTTCCAGCTCGATCTGCACCGAACGATCCGCAACGCGCTCCGTCGGACCGGCTCGGGTACCCCGGTGTCGCTCGAACCGGACGACTTCGAGATCGAACGCACCGAGCACCTCACCCGGTCGAGCACCGTCTTGATGCTCGACCTGTCGATGTCGATGCCGATGCGCGACAACTTCCTGCCGGCGAAGAAGGTCGCGATGGCGTTGCATCACCTGATCTCGACCCAGTTCCCTCGTGACTACCTCGGGTTGGTCGGGTTCAGCGAGACCGCTCGGGTCGTGGCCCCCGAGGAACTCCCCGAGGTGTCGTGGGACTTCGTGTACGGCACGAACATGCACCACGGGTTCACACTCGCTCGGCAGCTGCTCGCTCGCCAGACGGGGAACAAGCAGATCATCATGATCACCGACGGTGAGCCGACGGCGCACATCACGCCCCGGGGCGACGTGTACTTCAACTACCCGCCGGTGCGCGAAACGGTCGAGGCGACGCTGCGAGAAGTGGTGCGCTGCACTCGTGACCAGATCCGCATCAACACCTTCGTCCTCGACGCGACGATGGCGCTCGAGGCCTTCATCGAGAAGATGACCCAGATCAACGGGGGGCGAGCGTTCTACACCACGAACGAGGCGCTCGGCGACTATGTGCTGGTCGACTTCCTGGAGCGGCGCCGCCGCATGACCCATCGTCGGGCCGGCTGAACCTTCGCATCCGCCCGAACCCGACGGGCGCGACCGTCCGTCACGTGGTCGTCGGAAACGTCACGGTGCGCGTTCGCGCGAAATGCCTGGATTCGTGTTCGCGAAATCCGCCCTTGCGATTCGGCGGTATGGTATGCGAGAATCACATCCACGTAACTACACCGTCGTCGCCAGGATCACCCGAACCAACGAGCCGACGGCGACACGACCGTTCGCTACGAGGGGCGGCCTTGGCAGGGGGCCCACACATGAGCAAGATCCACGACGACATGGTGCAGCCGGCGGAGCTGGAGGAGAACTGGCAAGACGACGCCAACTGCCTCGGCGTCGACCCCGACCTGTTCTTCCCCGAACGAGGCGCATCCACCCGCGAAGCGAAGGAAGTCTGCCGTGGCTGCGTCGTGCGCGAGCAGTGTCTCGAGTTCGCACTGCAGAACGGCGAGAAGTTCGGCATCTGGGGCGGACTCTCCGAGCGTGAGCGGCGCCGCATCCGCCGTCAACGCGCCCAGGCGGCGCGTAGCATCGTCGGCGCCTGACGGGTTAGGCTGCTCGCATGGGTAGCTTCGGATCCGGCGAACTGATCGTCGTCCTCGTCATCGTGCTCCTCGTCTTCGGGGGCTCGCAGCTCCCCAAGCTGGCACGGAACCTCGGCAAGGCGCAGAAGGAGTTCAAGGACGGACTCGCCGACGGCATGGCCGACGGTGAGACCGCCGACTCCGCCAAGTCGAACGACAACTGACGACGCAACGACCGGCATCGGCGCCGACCGGCGTCTGATCCCGACCGCGGCCCGCAGGCCGCGGTCGTCGTGTGTCCGGGGTCGTCCCGACGCCCGATCGGCCCGCCGTCAGTTGGCGGCCTGGGCCTCGACGCGACGCTTCTTCAGGATGCGGCGACGCTGGCGCTCGCTCGCACCGCCCCAGACGCCGTGCTCGATCCGATGATCGAGCGCGTGTTCGAGACACTGCTCCGCGACCGGGCAGGTCCCGCAGATCTTCTTCGCCTTCTCGACGCCGACGCCGTCGCTCGGGAAGAACGTGGCGGGCGGATACAGGCGGCACTTGCCGTCGGCCATCCACGCAGTCGGGGAGTCGGGATCGGGGAGTGGGCTGGTGTTCATGTCCTCGTGGCTCCTGGCTGTGGTCGGGGCGTCGGTGAAGGCCGGCGCACGACGAAGCTGTGATGTCCCGAACCGGGTCTCCGTCGCAACGTCGCCTCCGTCTTCTTGGTTTCGGATCTGACGCCGTTCGTGGATGCTCGGTTCCCGCTTGCGGGAGGACCGTAACAGAACCGTAATGATTTCGCCAGCATTTTCGACGTTTCTCAGGTCGTGTTCATCTCGTCGTCATCGAACCGACACGGGTGCGCGGCACCGTGACCGGGTGCCTACCCCGGATTCACCCCCGGCAACCCTCCCGACGGTCAGTTCTGTTCCGTCCGGTACACTGCCGCCCATGTCTGACGTCGCCGCCGAACCCGAAGCTCCGCGCGCTCACGCCCGCATCGTGTACCTCGGCCCCGTGGCGCCGCACTGGGAGGTCTACGGCGACTGGGGTGAGCGGCAGGTGCTCGACGAGTTCCGGACCCGAGCCCTCGCTCGCCTCGTCCTGCTGCCCCGGGACGACCCGCAGTTCCGCCGCAACAAGGAGCGGATCAACCGCGACGCCGAGCGCGAGCTGATCTCGATCGAGTGGGAGCTGGGCCTCCCCGACGACGACGCCGACGAGGACTGACCTCTGTGACCTCGACCGTGGGGGCGTCCGAGGCAACCGACGAGCCGTCCGGGGACGGTCGCACGGCCGAACCGACGCATCACTACCTCAATCGCGAGCTCAGCTGGCTCGATTTCAACTCGCGCGTGCTCGATCTCGCCACCGAGCCGGGCATCCCCCTGCTCGAACGGGCGAAGTTCTGCGCGATCTTCTCGAGCAACCTCGACGAGTTCTTCCAGGTGCGCGTCGCAGCGCTGCGCGACCAGGTCGCGGCGGGGATCGACAAGCCCACGGCCGACGGCCGGACGCCGTTGCAGCAGCTGACCGAGATCAGTGACCGGGTTCCCGAGATGGTCGCCCGCCAAGAGCAGATCTTCCTCGAACAGCTCGTCCCCGAACTGGCCGCCGCCGGCATCTCGATCCTCTCCATGAGCGAGTGGACCGACGACGACCGGGCGTACCTCGAGACGTACTTCGACGAGCGCATCTATCCGGTCCTGACGCCCCTCGCGGTCGACCCGGGCCACCCGTTCCCGTACATCTCGAACCTCGCGATCTCGATCGCCGCGCACGTCGCCGACCCCGAGACCGCCGAGCGTCGGTTCGTCCGACTCAAGGTCCCGACGGTGTTCCCCCGGCTGATCCAGCTCGACGAGGGTCGTTTCGTGCCGTCGAGCCACGTGGTCGCCGCGCACCTCCACAAACTGTTCGTCGGCATGGTCGTCGAGGAGTGGGCGATCTTCCGCGTGACCCGCAACGCCGACCTGACCCTCGAAGAAGAAGAGGCCGACGACCTGCTCGAGGCCGTCGAACTCGAGCTGCGCAAGCGGCGCTTCAACAAGGCGATCCGGCTCGAGGTCGCCGACTCGATCGGTGACGAGATGCTCGACGTGCTGACGCGTGAACTCGAGATCGACCACCGCAACGTCACGCGGCACCGCACCCTGATCGACCTGACCACGCTGTTCGGCCTCCAGTCGCTCGACCGGCCCGAGCTCAAGGATCGGGCGTGGCCGCCGCTCACCGCCGGCCGACTCTTCCTGGCCGAGGAGTCCGAACGCTCCATCTTCTCCGTGATGCGCGATCGCGCGATCCTCGTGCATCACCCGTACGAGAGCTTCCAGTCGAGCGTCGAGGTGTTCCTCGAACAGGCGGCGAGCGATCCTCGGGTCCAGTCGATCAAGATGACGCTGTACCGAGCCGGCGGCGACAGCCCGATCATCCGCAGCCTCATGAAGGCCGCAGAACTCGGCAAGCAAGTGGCCGTGTTGGTCGAACTCAAAGCACGGTTCGACGAGGCCAACAACGTGCAGTGGGCCAAACAGCTCGAGCGGGCCGGTGTCCACGTCGTGTACGGCATGGTGGGCCTCAAGACGCACTCCAAGGTCGTCCTCGTCGTGCGCGACGACGGCGACCAGCTCCGCCGGTACTGCCACATCGGCACGGGCAACTACAACTCGAAGACCGCCCGACTGTACGAAGACCTCGGCCTCTTCACGTGCGACACCAAGGTCGGCGCCGACGCCACCCAGCTCTTCAACCACCTGACGGGGTTCAGCCGGAGTGAGGAGTATCGCACCCTGCTGGTCGCACCACGCGACCTCAAACGGCAACTCCTCGACCTGATCGAGCACGAGGCATCGTTCGGCCCGGAGGGCCGGATCGTGCTCAAGTGCAACTCGATCGCCGACCCGGTCGTGGTCGACGCGCTCTATCGGGCGAGCGCCGCCGGTGTGCGCATCGACGGCGTCGTGCGCGGGATCTGCACGCTCCGCGCCGGTGTGCCCGGCCTGAGCGAGAACATCGCCGTGCGCAGCATCCTCGGCCGGTACCTGGAGCACAGCCGCATCTACGTGTTCGGCCACGGCGACGAGCACGACCAGCCGCTCCACCTGATGGGGTCGGCCGATCTGATGCCGCGCAATCTCGACCGTCGAGTCGAGGTCTTGGTGCCCGTCGAGCACCCGAAACACCGCGAGTGGCTCGACAAGGTGCTCGAGTTCGACCTGCGCGACGACATCATCCGGTGGGAACTGCAACCCGACGACACCTGGATCCGTCGCGGCCGGACCGACGCGTTCGAGCCGGACGCCCAAGAGCTGATGTACCGATGGACGTCGGAGCGTCAACTCCAGGTGCGTCGCTGACCCGACGCCGATCTGTCGAGCCTCGGAACGACTCCGTGTCGGACGTGGGATGCCACGTTCCGTTCACCTTCATGTGCCCGTCGGCACGATCGACCCGCTCCGGTGTCCACCGGATGAACGGGACCTGAACAACCGCAGGTCAGCCGAGCACGCCGGCACCCAACTGTTCAGTCGTCGTTCATCGAAGCTCCCGGGTGCCGTTCACCTGCGCTCTTTAGCGTGCCCTCTCGGAGCTGTTCGAGCTCCGCCCCCTTGAACACC
>JBPEWX010000135.1:0-1762 GCA_052032235.1 Ilumatobacter sp.
CCGTCACCTCTGGCACCTGACCCGGTGACCCGACACGTGGGGTGGCTCTAGGGTCGGGGGTATGCATGCGATCCAGATCACCGAGCACGGTTCCGCCGACGTGATGCGGTGGGTCGAACTCGACGAACCCACCGCCGACGCGGGGCAGGTCGTCGTCGAACTCGGTGCCGCCGGCCTGAACTTCATCGACACGTACCAGCGCTCCGGCCTGTACCAGGTCGCCTTGCCCTACGTGCTCGGCCTCGAAGGTGCCGGCACCGTCGTCGAGGTCGGCGACGGCGTCGACCACCTCGCGGTCGGCGACCGCGTCGCCTGGGCGTCGACACCCGGCTCGTACGCCGAACGGGTCGCCGTCCCGGCGGCACAGGCGATGAAGGTGCCCGACGGCATCGACTGGGACGTCGCCGCCGCCATCCCCCTCCAGGGCATGACGGCCCACTACCTCGCCGTCGACACGTACGCCCTCGGCCCGGGCGACACCTGCCTGATCCACGCCGGCGCCGGCGGTGTCGGCCTGCTGCTCATCCAGATCGCCAAGCTGCGTGGTGCCGAGGTGTACACGACCGTCGGCACCCCCGAGAAAGCCGAGCTCGCAACAGCCGCCGGTGCCGACCACGCGATCCTGTATCGCGACGTCGACTTCGCCGAGGCCGTCCGCGACATCGCCGGCACCGAGCGCCCGCTCGACGTGGTCTACGACGGCGTCGGCAAGTCGGTGTTCACCCAGAGCCTGTCGCTGATCCGTCAACGCGGGATGATGGTGACGTTCGGGAACGCGTCCGGACCGGTCGACCCCGTCAGCCCACTCGAGCTGTCGGCGAACGGATCGATCTTCCTCACCCGGCCGACGCTGTTCCACTACGCGTCGACACCCGACGAGATCCAGGCCCGTGCCGACGACCTGTTCGGCTGGCACGCGGCAGGCGACCTCGACGTGCGGATCGGCGAGCGCTTCGCCCTGGCCGACGCAGCCGACGCCCACCGGGCGCTCGAGGGCCGCGCCACGACCGGCAAGGTCGTGTTGCTGCCCTGACCCCGGCAGCCCCGGCGGCGAGGTCGGGTCAGATCGCGGCGAGCCAGGCGCGAGCGTCGACCATCATCTCGATGGTCTGGCTGTGCGCCATGTCGTATTCGACCTCGGTGACGTTCCAGCCGCCGTCGCGCATGGCGGCCGCCGCGGCGAGGCCACGATCGGGCGTGATGATCCGGTCGTGCTCACCGACCTGGATCAGGGCAGGCCGCCCGTCACCGTTCGTCGGGTCGATGTCGAGTCCGTCGATCTCGGGGAGTGCGCAGCACATCGCCCACACGCCGGCGAACTGCGGCGCGCCGGGGCGCAACGCGAGTGCGAGCGAGACGAACCCGCCCTGCGAGAAGCCGGCGAGCACACACCGGTCGTGGGGGATGCCGGCGGCCTCGAGTTCGTCGTCGACGAAGCGTGCGACGGTGTCGACCGCGTGCCGGAACGAGGCGGCGTCGGGTCCGTCGGCGGTGCGGTCGTACCACGACGCACCGTCGCCCTCCGGCAGGTCGTGCAGGGCTCGCGGTGCCACGGCGGTGTACCGCTCGCCGGGGTCGACGAGGGGGACGTACGCGGCGAGGTGGTGCTGCTCGGCGCTCCACCCGTGCAACAGCACGAGCATCCGGTCGGCGCCGTCCCGATCGATTCGATAGGTGGTGAGGGGCATCTCCCCATCGTCGCGCACCCGCCCCGACGGGTCAGGTCCCGCAGGTGACGATTCGCGTCCGGGTCAGGTGCCAC
>JBPEWX010000136.1:0-2231 GCA_052032235.1 Ilumatobacter sp.
TTCTGTTCGAACGCGAAACGGCCCGGGAGCCGAAGCTCCCGGGCCGTGTCAGACGTTGCGGTGCAACGACGCTCAGGAGAGCGTCATCACATCATGCCGCCCATGCCACCCATCGGGTCCATGCCGCCGCCCGGCATGGCCGCGGCCGGCTCGGGCTTGTCGGCGACGAGGCACTCGGTGGTGAGCACCAGCGCCGCGATCGACGATGCGTTCTGCAGCGCCGCACGGGTCACCTTGGCCGGGTCGATGATGCCGGCCTTGAGCATGTCGACGATCTCGCCGCTGGCAGCGTTGAGGCCGTTCGAGCCGGTCTCCGACTCGACCGCACGCACCCACACCGAGCCTTCGAGGCCGGCGTTCTCGGCGATGTTGCGGGCCGGGGCGACCAGCGACTCGAAGACGAGCTTCGCACCGGTCTGCTCGTCACCCTCGAGGGAGTCGACGACCGACTGCACCGAGCTGCGGGCACGGATGAGGGCGGTACCGCCACCGGCGACCACGCCTTCCTCGATGGCCGCACGCACCGACGACACGGCGTCTTCGATGCGGTGCTTCTTCTCCTTGAGCTCGACCTCGGTGGCCGCGCCGACCTTGATGACGGCGACGCCGCCGGCCAGCTTGGCGAGGCGCTCCTGGAGCTTCTCGCGGTCCCAGTCGGAGTCGGTGTTCTCGATCTCGGCCTTGATCTGGGCCACGCGACCGTTGACGTCGTCGGCCGAGCCGCCACCGTCGACGATCGTCGTGTTGTCCTTGGTCACGATGACGCGCTTGGCGGTGCCGAGCAGGTCGAGCGTCGTGTTCTCGAGCTTGAGGCCGACGTCTTCGCTGATGACCTGGCCACCGGTGAGGACGGCCATGTCCTGCAGCATCGCCTTGCGGCGGTCGCCGAAGCCCGGGGCCTTGACGGCCACGGCGTTGAACGTGCCGCGGATCTTGTTGACGACGAGGGTGGCGAGCGCCTCGCCCTCGATGTCCTCGGCGACGATGACGAGCGGCTTGCCGGTCTTCATGACGGCCTCGAGGACCGGGAGCATCGCCTGGACGGTCGCGATCTTGCCCTGGTTCAGGAGGATGTACGCGTCCTCGAGGACGGCTTCCTGACGGTCGGGGTCGGTCACGAAGTACGGCGAGAGGTAGCCCTTGTCGAACTGCATGCCCTCGGTGAACTCGAGCTCGGTGCCGAACGTGTTCGACTCCTCGACCGTGACGACGCCGTCCTTGCCGACCTTGTCGATGGCGTCGGCGATGACCTCGCCGATCGAGCTGTCGGCGGCCGAGATGGTCGCGACGTTGGCGATGTCGCTCTTGTCGTCGACGTCCTTGGCCTGGTCCTGGATCGACTCGACGGCGGCGGCGACGGCCTTCTCGATGCCCTTCTTGACGGCCATCGGGTTGGCGCCGGCGGCGACGTTCTTCATGCCGACGCGCACCATGGCCTGGGCGAGCACGGTCGCCGTGGTGGTGCCGTCACCGGCGATGTCGTCGGTCTTGGTGGCTACTTCCTTGACCAGCTGGGCACCCATGTTCTCGAACGGGTCTTCCAGCTCGATCTCCTTGGCGATCGACACACCGTCGTTGGTGATCGTCGGGGCGCCGAACTTCTTGTCGAGGACGACGTTGCGGCCCTTGGGGCCGAGGGTGACGCGCACGGCGTCGGCCAGCTTGTTGACGCCGGCTTCCAGCGAGCGGCGGGCCTCGTCGTCGAAGTGGAGCATCTTGCTCATGGTGAAATCAGTCCTTGTTCAGTTCGTTCGTGTTCGTTCGTTCGGTTCGTGCGGAGATCACTCGACGATCGCGAGCACGTCGCGAGCGTTGAGCACGAGGAGCTCGTCGCCGTCGACGGTGATCTCGGTGCCGCCGTACTTCGAGTACAGAACGGTCTGACCCTCTTCGATGCCGACGGGGATCAGCTCACCGCTCGACTCGGCGCGCTTGCCGGGGCCGACGGCGAGCACGGTGCCCTGCTGGGGCTTTTCCTTGGCGGTGTCGGGGATGACGAGACCCGATGCGGTCTGGGTCTCGGCCTCGTTCGGCTTGACGACGATGCGGTCATCCAGCGGCTTGAGCTTCATGGGTGCAGGCCTCCGTTGGCGTGTCACAGGGGTTGTTTGGATCGGTGTCCGGGGCGGTTAGCACTCACCCCGACCGAGTGCCAATGTTACGCGCATGTTGCCGCCGTTAGCAACCGCCACCCGAGAGTGCTAACGACGAATGGTGTCGGATCCGTTGCG
>JBPEWX010000137.1:0-9910 GCA_052032235.1 Ilumatobacter sp.
GGTGCCGGGGAGGGCGGCGGCGATGCGCTGCGCATCGGCCGGGTCGCACATCGCTGCCATGGTCGGGCCGCTGCCGGACAGCCAGGCCGCCCACGCTCCTGCGTCGAGCGCTGTCTCGAGCGCCCGGGCCGTCTCGGGGACGTCGACCAACCGGGTCGGCTGGTGGAGCCGGTCTTCCGTGGCGAGCCGGAGGGCGTCGACGTCACCGGAGGCACAGGCCGCCACGAAGGTCGCCACGCGCCCCAGGTTGAACACGGCGTCGTCGCGGGTGACCTCGGCCGCGAGCGTCGAACGCGACCGGTCGGTCGACGTGGTCGTGCCGTCGGGCACCCACACCACGATGGCCGGATCGAAACCGAGCGGCACGGCCTGGACGTGGTCGTCGGCGCAGACCACCATGCCGCCGTACACGGACGGCGCCACATTGTCGGCGTGCCCCTCCAACTCGGCCGCCACACCACACACCTCGGCCAGCACGACGGGGTCGTCGAGCGCCTCGGCGCCGAGACGTTGCACGGCGGCTGCGGCGGCGCCACCGACCCGGACCGCGCCCGAGAAGCCCATGCCGCGTCCGATCGGGATCGGCGAGCGAACCCAGACGTCGCCGTCACCGCCGGCGTGCCGGAAGGCGACGGCGGCCGGATGCGTCGGCTCGGCGGTGCGACCGCCGTCGGGAGGCGCTCCGGTGCCGACCTCTGCGTGGAGGGTCAACGCCATGCCGAGCACGTCGAAGCCGGCGCCGATGTTCGCCGACGATGCGGGAACCCGCACCGCCCATCCGGTCATGGTGTCACCCCGCGGCCTCCTGCGAGGCCGTCACCAACCGTTCGAGCGTCGTCGCGGCCGCACCCGAGTCGATCGCCCGCCGGGCGAGTTCGATCCCGGCGCCGAGATCGTCGGCAGCACCGCCGACCACCAGTCCGGCGCCGGCGTTCAGGACGACGATGTCGCGGTGGGGTCCGGGTCGACCGTCGAGGACCGCCCGGACGACTGCGGCGTTCTCCGCCGGGTCGCCGCCGACGAGGTCGCTCGCTCGCGCCGGGGCCAGACCGAGCGATTCGGCATCGACCTGGAAGTGCCGGAGTTCGCCGTCGATCAGTTCGGTGACCTGGCTCGGGCCGGTCGTGGTCAGTTCGTCGAGCCCGCCGCCGTGGACCACCCAGGAATGGATCGAGCCGTGCGAGCGGAGCGTTTCGACCATCCGTTCGGCGAACGAACCGTTGGCGACACCGATCACCTGTCGTCGGACACGGCCCGGGTTGGCCATCGGGCCGAGCAGGTTGAACACGGTCGGGATCCCGATCTCCCGACGCGACGGCCCGGCGAACCGGAACGCCGGATGGAACGCCGGGGCGAAGCAGAAGCCCATTCCCGACTGCTCGATGCTGTGCGCGACGCCTTCGGGCGACAACTCGATCGCGACACCGAGCGCCTCGAGGACGTCGGCCGTCCCGCATTTCGACGACGCGCTGCGGGCACCGTGCTTGCACACCGGCACACCGGCACCGGCCGTCACGATCGCGGCCATCGTCGACACGTTGATCGAGTGCGACTGGTCGCCACCCGTACCGACGATGTCGACGCACCGGTCACGCTGGTCCGACGTGAGCGGCACCAGGGTCGCGTGGGCGAGCACGGCGTCGAGCAAGCCGGACAGTTCGGCGGCGCTCTCCCCCTTGGCGCGTAGCGCCACCACGAACGCGATCAACTGCGCGGGCGTCGCGTCGCCGGCCAGGATGGTCGTCATGGCCGCGCGGGCCTGGTCTTCGGTCAGGTGGCTCCGGTCGAGCAGCGCGCTCAGGAGCGCGGGCCACCCGCCGACCTCGTCGATCGTGGTCGTCATGCCCGGGCAGGCTAATCGGCGGTCGCCGGGCGGCCCGGATGCGTTCGGACGTCAGGCGGTGCGGCGGCGTTGGCGCAGGATGCGTCGGCGGTCGCGCTCGGTCGCGCCGCCCCACACCCCCGCCTTCTCGCGCTGGGTGAGCGCGTAGTCGAGGCAGGTCTGCTGCACCGAGCATTCGGCACACACCTGCTTCGCGACGTCGGCTTCGTCGTCGCGGTCGGGATAGAAGATCGTCGGGTCGAGACCCCGGCACGCGCCGAGCATCCGCCACTCGAGTTCATGGGCTGACACGGTTCCCCCGGTTCGTCTCGTCCTGCTCGCCTTGTTGGGCTCGGGTGTCATCGCTTCGGACACTAGAACGCGTCGGCCGCCATTTCCAGAGGTATCTGTGAACGCTCGGTTATCGCTCAGTGTCGCCCTGACCAGCGTCGATGCCGAGGAGCCCGTCGACGGGCGTCTCCAGGCCCGGGTTCGCGTCGCCGTCGTCGGGCGACGTCGTCACCCGCGCAGGTCGCCGACCAGTTCGGCGTGCGCGGCCGAACCGAGCACCACCGCTTCGAGATAGTCCGGGTGGTCGATCTCGAGCATCACGTCGCCGGCGGCGAACACCTCGACCTGTTCAGGGGTGAGATCCCAGCGGAGGTAGTGCACCGCGGCGGTGACCCCGTCGCGAGTCAGCCCTTGTTCGTGCTGTTCGTCGATCGTGCCACGGACGCGTGTGCCATCGGCCAGGACCAGCAGCACCGATCGCTCGACGTTCGCGAGCTTCGGCAACCACTCGCGCATCTGGTCGTCGGTGGTGAGCTCGATGAACATCGTGGCGCACACCTGACCGGGGTCGGGGATCATCGGGTTGTAGATGTCGAGCTCGGTCCGGATCTCGTCGTCGGTGGTCAGCTTCTCGACGCGCGCCATCTCCTGGATCTGGAACCGGATCGTGTCGCGGTTCTCGAACAGGAACGTGATGATCGTGCCGACGTGCACCCGTCGGCGGCGCTTGAGCTCGATCACGTGCGACCGGAACTCGTCGCGCTCACGCTCGTAGGCGCGGACGTCGGCGATGTCGTCGAGGGTCAGCTTGCGGGACATGGTGCTCCGGTGGCGTGCAGGGGTGGTTCAGTCGGGGGTGATGCCGTAGGCGCGCGCGACGAGGCTGATCGGATGCGACGGCCGGTTGCCGGTCTGCTCGGCGATCGCGGTGTTGGCGAGGCTGCAGTCACCGGTGACCGCGACCTCCCCGTCGGCCTTGGCGTTGGTCTTGTCGATCTGATCGGCGAGCTTCTTCGCGATCGGGACCGCGATCTCCTCGTTGCCGTCACGAAAGCCCCACATGCCGTCGATACCCGAGCACTGCTGCACGAGCTTGACCTTGGCGCCGGTGAGCTTCATGAGGTCGCGGCTCTTGAACCCGATGTTCTGTGCTCGCAGGTGACAGGCGGTGTGGTACGTGATGTTCGCGGGCACCTCACCGTCGAAGTCGGTGTCGAGTTCGGTGTCGTCCGCCTTGTGGACCTTCACCAGGTATTCGGCGGCGTCGTAGGTGTGTTCGGCGACGAGTTGTGCGTCGTCGCGGTGCTCCGGGTCGCAATAGTCGACATAGTCCTTCTTGAGGACGTAACCGCACGTCGGCTGCGGGACGACGACGTCGCCACCGCCGCGGATCTCGTCGGCGAGCGTCTGCACGTTCTTGTTGGCGATCTTGGTGAACTGCTCGACGTCACCGGAGTGGAGCCACGGTGCGCCACAACAGCCGGCTCCGGTCGCCGCGCACTCGATGCCGTTGCGTTCGTAGACCTGGACGAGGTCCTTGCCCACCTGCACGTCCTGGTACTCGACGAGACAGGTCGGGAACACGGTGACCGAGCCCTGTCGTGCACGACCGAGCACGGCGGTGCGCTTCTTGAACCAGGTCGAGAAGCGCTGCTTCGCGTACGGCGGCAGGAGTCGTGTGGCGGACACGCCGGTCGTCTTGGCCATCGCCTTGCGCACGAACGAGCCCGCTCGCGCCTCGATCGCCTTGTTGGCGATCGGCGCCGCCATCGAGCCGATCGTGCCCATGGCGTCGGTGCGCGCCATCGCCTGGTTCGTGACCTTCTGCTTGGGCGGCTGGTGTCCGTTCGCGTGGCGCATCGCGTCGGCACGCAGCATCAGACGCGGGAAGTCGAGAGCCCACTCGTGCAACTCGGGGATGTACGGGCAGTTGACGTAGCAGAGCTTGCACTGGAAGCACTCGGCGACGACCTGGTCCTGTTCGGCCGGGGTCAACCGACCGGCGTCCTGATCGTCGAAGCGATCGATGAAGTCGAACAGGGTCGGGAACGACGTGCAGAACTTGAAGCAGAGTCGGCACCCGTGGCACAGGTCGTAGACGCGCGTCATCTCGTCGCGCACGTCGGCCTCGTCGAGGTACAGCGGGTGGTGCGGATCGTACGTCGTCGTCATGGGTCGACCTCCGTGGTGGATGCTCGCAACGAACGTTCATGTCGCGCTGCGTCGCGCCTGTGGCACGAGCAGCGCGGCATGAACGCCTCGGTCTGGATCAGAGGTCGTCGAGACCCTGGGTGAAGCGACCGGCGTGCGACTTCTCGGCGCGCGCCAGCGTCTCGAACCACTCGGCGATCTCGTCGAATCCCTCGTCACGAGCCGTCTTGGCGAAGCCGGGGTACATCTGGGTGTACTCGTAGGTCTCGCCGGCGATCGACGCCTTCAGGTTCTCCTCGGTGTCGCCGATCGGCTCGCCCGACGCGGGGTCGCCGACCTCGGCGAGGTACTCGAGGTGCCCGTGAGCGTGGCCGGTCTCGCCTTCGGCGACCGAACGGAACAGCGCCGCGGTGTCGGGGTACCCCTCGATGTCGGCCTTCTGGGCGAACCACAGGTAGCGGCGGTTCGCCTGGCTCTCGCCGGCGAAGGCTTCCTTCAGGTTCTCGTGGGTCTTGGTTCCGTCGAGGTCGGGCATGAGGGGCTCCTTCGTGGAGGGTGTGGGTTGGATTCGGGTGTCCGCCGCGGTGCACGGACGCTGTTGAACAGGCGGAACGATCGCGCATCACGTACAGGATCGCAAGCGGTGCGACCACCGGCGGGGACGGGCGGCGCGTCCACCGGAGCCCCTTCCGGTGCCCATAGGCTCGACGGTGTGAGGAACCGCCGATGACCACCGACGACGACTCCCCCACGACCGAGCGGTGGGACGCCGCCGCGCTCAAGGCCGGGGCGTCGGTGTCGCTCGTGTTCGCCGTCCCGTTCTCGATCGCCGCCCGCTGGGCCGCCGACAGCCAGGACGACGGCGCACTCGCCGTGTGGTTGTCGCTCGGCGCCGTCCTCGGCTTCGTCCTGGGTGCGGGCTGCGCGGCCTGGGTGCAGCGGCTCGATCTCCCCTACTCCCATGCGCTCGCGACGGCCACCGGGACGTACGTCGCCGCCCAGGCGGTGTTCATCCTGATCCGGCTCCTCCGTGGCGCCGACGTCAACTGGTTCGCCGCCTTCTTCAACCTCTCGGTGGTGGTCGGTGCCGGTGTCCTGGGCGGTGCCCTGGGTCAGCGGCTGCGCAGCAAGGGGTTCCGCCCGACCGGCATGGGGTGATGCCGCTGCGGCGACGCGGAAGTCACCCCATCGGAATCGCGACCGGACGACCTCGCCCGCTTAGAATGGCGTCGCCGCGTCCCGAACCTGCATGATGGGTGCGCGCCAGCAGCTGAACGCTTCGAAAGGACCTCACGTGACCAACCCCGCCCCTGCGGCCTCCACCGCATCTGACCAGGGCCGCACCACACGCCGCGCCGTGCTCGGGCTGGGCGCGTTCGGCACCGTCCTGGCCACGGCTCGCACCGCCTCGGCGGCTGCGGGTGCCGAGGCGTCGTCGATCGCCGACTTCGCCATGCGGGCCGAGCTGACCGCTCAGGCGCTGTACCAGCTCGCCGACGGCGACCTGTGGTCCGTGATGGCCGAACACCACGGCGCCTACGCGCAACGCATCGCCGGCATCGCCGGTCTGTCGGCGACCGGACGCCTCGACGACGTCTACGACTCGTTGTCGGGCGCGTTCTCGAGCGGTGATCCGTCCGAGGCGGCACTCGAACTCGAGAACACCCTGGCCGCGACCCACACCGAGTTGCTCGGCATGACCGACGACGGCCCGTCGATCTCGGCGATCGCGTCGATCGCCATCACCGAGTCGCGCCATGCCGCCACGATCGCGGCCCTCTCCGGTGCCGATCTCGACACCCAGCTCGTCAACTCCGCCGCAGCGCTCGCCCCGGAGGCCTGATCCATGACCTCGAACCAGCCCACCCCGCTCAACCGTCGCGAGCTGCTCCGCAACGGCGGCATCGCGCTCTCGCTCGGTGCCATCCTCGCCGCCTGCGGCTCCGACCGTTCCGGGCCGACGAACCCCGGCAAGATCGGCGTCGAACTGCTGCCCGAGGAGGAGTCGCTCGACACGACCGTCGACGATGCCGTCATCCTGCGCACGCTGCAGTCACTCGAGTACACGACCGTTGCGATGCACACGATCCTGGCCGGCTCGCTGTCGGGCGATGCCCTCGCGCTCGCCGAACGGCTCATCGCCGATCACCAGCGTCACGCCGACGAGGTCGGTGCGCTCGTCACCCAGGTGGGCGGCACCCCGTTCGAGTGCTCGAACCCGTTCCTGATGGAACGCGTGGTGACGCCGCTGTCGAACGCACTCGCCGGCTCCGACGACGCGACGCGTGACGCGCTCGAGATCGCCAACGGCTTCGAGACGATCGTCGCGGCGTCGTATCAGGCGATGGTCGAGCAGCTGAGCGACGGCTCGTTGCGTGCGCCCACGATGGCGATCGGCAACGAGTCGGCTCGGCAGTCGTCGGTCGTGGCACTCGCCACCGACCCCGAGGCGGTCGCTCCGGAGCTGGGCACGCCGTCCGAGAGCGAGTTCCCGACGTTCTACGCGATTCCGGCCCCATTCGGCCAGCTCACCGGCATCACGCTCGTCGTCGGTGCACCCGACGACGAGGGCGCACGCACCTCGATCACGCTGCAGACGCCGGCCGAGAACACCTTCGTCTACAACAGCCTGTCCTGCTGACCCGCAGCGGATCGGCTCGGGCCGTTCGGGACGCTCAGGCGACCCGGACGGCTTCGAACAGGTTGTAGACGAACGAGGCGCCCAGCACGGCGCCGAGCATCAGCATGATGCGACTGGCGAGCGCCATGCTCGTCCGCCAGATGAACAGGGCGGCGACGCACGCGACGATCACCACGATCAGGAAGCCGTTGTCGCCGGCGAGCGCGACGTCCCAGATCTTCGTGGCGTCGATGTCGCCCGGGAACAGGGGGTTGTTCTGGCCGGTCATCGTGTTCCAGCCGAGCCACCCGGCCCAGAAGGCGCCGACCGCCACCGGCGCGATGATCCATTTCGGCGCCTTGATGTTGAGCATGGCGACCACGGCGATGGTGGTGACGACGATCGCGATGCCGGTCTGGTAGCCGTTCTCGCCGAGGTTGTCGATCGTGCCGCGGATGACGTCGCCGACCGAGCCGATCAGGCCTTGCCCGTCGGCGGTGGGCTCCGGCACCACGGAGGTCGGGACCGTCGTGTCGGTGACGGTGGAGGGGAGCGTCGACATCACGTCACAGCTTGGCACCGCGATCCGCCGATGTGACGGACCCTCGACGACGTGGACCTGTGGCTCGGCCCGCGACTCGTGTCCGTCAGTGACGATCGTCGGGTTCGCCGAGCTCGCGGAGGAACGCGAACAGGTGATCACCGTCGACGGGCGTGTACATGATGTCGATCCTGACGGGGAACGTCGTTCCGTCGGAGCGTCGGGCGCGGGTCTCGATCTCGGTGTGTCCCCGCTCGGGGATCCCGGCGAGGATGGCTCTCGTCGCCTCGGGCGGCCGTTCGGCATTGAGGTCGGCGACCGAGCGACCGAGCAACTCCTCGGTGGTGACACCGAACATCTGCGCCGCCCGCTCGTTCGTCTCGAAGATCGTCCCGTCGAGCCGAACTCGGAGGAATCCGTCGGGCGTGTGGTCGACGAGTGCCTGGTATCGGTGGGCCGCCTGTTCGACCTCGGCGCCGAGGCGGAGCCGTTCGCGCTCGTCACGGACGAAGGTGAAGAACTGACCGCCGTTGCGTTCGGTGAAGACCACGGAGATCTCGACCGGGATGTCGTCGCCGTCGGCGTGCCGGACGACGCCGGGTACGACGCCGCCGCCGGCGGCGGCGAACGCGTCCATACCGGCCCTGAGTTCGTCGTCGTCGAGGTACGGGTTGATGTCGGCCATCGTCCGGCCGACGAGCGTGTCGGCGGGACGTCCGATCAGCGTCGTGAACGACTCGCTCACCTCGAGGATGCGGCCCTGTCGGTCGACGCGGACGAAGCCGTCGCCCGTCCCGGCGAGGAGGGTCGACCAGTCGTCCGCGGCTTGTTGGAGCGCCTCGGCGCGCTCGTGTTCCTCGGTCAGATCACGCAGGTACGAGAAGAAGCGGCCGCCCTCGATGGGCGAGTAGCTCGACGAGACCTCGACCGGCCACAACGAGCCGTCCTTGCGTTGGTGGACCGTGTCGAACCGAACCGACCCGGCCGTGCGGACCAGGTCGACCAGACCCGAGACGGGTTCGCGTGCCTCGGGCGGCCGCAGGTCGGTGACGCTCCACCCGATCAGCTCGTCCTGGGTGTACCCGGATATCTCGCAGTAGACGTCGTTGACCTCCAAGATGACGCCGTCGGCGTCGTACACGGCGAAGCCGTCGATCGTGAGGTCCATCAGCGCCGCGTGGCGGGCCGCGCTCGCCTCGACCGCTGCCTCGGCGGCGTGGCGGTCGGTGACGTCCTGCACGGTGCCCGTCACCCTGATCAACTGACCGTCGACGCCGAGCTTCGGGTAGCCCCGCGCTGCGATGTACTTGGTCCGCCCGTCGACGATGGCCCGATACTCCTGCACGTACGGGCGCCCGTGGCGGCGGCCCTCCTCGGTCGCACGGAGCACTGCGTCACGGTCGTCGGGGTGGATGAGCCGGGCGATGACGCTCCGGTCCGGCACGGTCGTGGCCGGGTCGAGGCCGAAGATGCGGAACAGCCCGGGCGTCCATCGACTCGTGCCGGCGAGCACGTCCTCGTCCCAACTGCCGGTGTCGGCGAGCCGTTCCGCCGCCTCGAACCGTTGCGTCTCGTCGACCAGCTCCCGATAGGTGGTCTCACGGTCGGTCACGTCGAACGCGACTCCCAGCACACCCAGCAACGCAGCATCGTCGCCGTGCACCACGGTCATCGTGATCTCCCACAGCTTGCGACGACCGTCGAGCCGGTCGGTCACCCACTGTTCGTGCGTGATCGGCCGACCGATCGACACGGCCAGGCGATCCTGGCGGCGGAAGACGTCGTCGGTCTCGGCGTCGACGAAGTCGGCCGACGGCCTCCCGACGAGATCGGATTCGACGACACCGAGGAGCTGTTCGAACCTCCGGTTGCACGCCCGAAAGCGTCCGTCGAGGTCTTTGAGCCACATCGCGACCGGTAGGTCGTCGAGCACGGCCCGGGCGAGTTGGCCGTCGGCGAACGGGTCGGTCGACGACGAGTTCGCGCGTTCGCCGGGCCCGTCCATCGTGCCAGCGTAGGTTCGACCCGTCGCCGCTGCCAGGGATGCCGGTCCCGGGCCGCCGGGTCGGGCCGGCTCGCCGTACACTCGTCGCCTGCGATGGTGAGTCGGTCGGGTGGCCGCGGCACGACGTGTCGAGGAAAGTCGGGACTCCGCCGGGCAGGGTGCTGGCGAGAGCCAGGTGGGGGTGACCTCACGAACCAGTGCAACAGAGAGCAGACCGCCGATGGGGCTGCCGAGCGATCGGTGGCTCACAGGTGAGGGTGAAACGGTGCGGTAAGAGCGCACCAGCGTGTCGGGCGACCGGCACGGCTCGGCAAACTCCACCCGGAGCAAGGTCAAGCAGGGGGATGAGCGGCCCGTTCGATTCCCCCGGGTAGGCCGCACAGATGGATGGCCACCGGGTGCCTCGGCACCCACAGAATCCCGCTTACAGACCGACTCACCATCGCAGTGTCGGTCAGGTGGGGTCGAGGGCTCGCTTCG
>JBPEWX010000138.1:0-7332 GCA_052032235.1 Ilumatobacter sp.
GCGAACCATCGCGGACGGCCCGCAGGAGTACCTCCTGTTCAAGGACGGCGGCCCCGCTCGGCTGTACCGGATCGCCGACAGCGGCGCGCTGCCCTCGCAGGTGTCGGCGACGTTCGTCCCGAACGACCCACCCGAGCCGTTCGGTGACGCCGCCTTCCTCACCGGCTGGGACGACGGCGAGGGGCTCGAACCATGGCACCTCGACCCGTCGACGGCCACCCTCACCTCGCTCGGCGACCTGAACCCTGGTGTCGCCGGGTCGTCCCCGGAGGGCTTCACGGCATCGACGGACGGCAGCGCCGGCCTGTTCTGGGCGACCACCGCAGCGGGCGACCGCCTCCACGTCGTCGAGGGGACGTCGGTCACGGCGACGAACATCGACGACGACGGCGACCACGCCCGCTCGATGGCGGCGACCGGCGCCGACACGTTCGCGCTGGCTCGCTCGACGGCGGCGGGCGACCAGTTCGGCGTCTTCGGCACGCTGCTCGACCGCTACCGCTCGGTCGGCACGCCGAACCCGGCGACCGGCGACGCCTGGCCCGGCGACTTCACGGCGCTCGGCGACGACGTGATCTTCTCCGCCACCCACCCGATCGACGGCTTCGAACTGTTCGTCCACGACCGGTCGGCCGGCACCGTCGACATCATCGACGACCTGAACGAGGCAGGCGACGCGAGCCCACAGGTGTTGGGCGTTCTCGATGACGTCGTGTTGTTCACGGCGCTGCAGGACGGCGCCTTCTTCGACCTGTTCTCCACCGACGGCGCCACGATCACGCCGATCGGCAACCGCGACGAGGTCGCGGTCGCTCGGTCATGGCCCGACCAGGTCGGGGCGTCCGACGACCTCGGCCTCCTGTTCTTCGCCAACCGGCTCGATGCGAACGCCCTGTGGCGAACGGACGGGACCGACACCGGTACGTTCGAGATCGCCGACCTCAGCGCTTCGCAGATGGAGCCGCTTCCGGGAGGGGTCCTGTTGCTCGGCGACACCGCCACCCACGGACGAGAGCTCTGGTTCGCCGACGCCACCTCTGCCACCCGCCTCACCGATGCAGCGAGCGGCACGAGTGACGGCTTCGGCATCGACTCGAACATCGCCGTTGTCGGAGACACCGGCTTCGCGGTCACCGTCGAGCGGCAGATGATCACGACCGACGGCACGGTCGCCGGCACCACCGTCGGCGCCGGGCCGGGGGGCGAGGACGTCACCGGGCTCACCGCCATCGGCGACACCCTGTACATCACGACGCAGGACGCCGGGATCGACTCGGTGTGGGCGTTGCCCGGTGGCGAGAACCCGACCCGGCTCCCGACCGCAGCACCCCTGCCTCACCTGTCGATGTATCGCGCCGACAGTGTGTCCGAGGGCCCCTCCGGCCCCCTGGTGATCGACGGTGGTTCGGATCTCATCGTGTACTCGCCGGAACACGGCATCGTCGAAACGGTCGGCGACGCGCAGTTCGCGAACGACATGGTCTCGACCGACCGGCACGTCTTTCTCCGCAAGGGCAGCGAGAACACCGAGCTGTGGCGAACCGACGGCACGGCGGCCGGCACCGAACTGGTCGCCGACGTGTACCCGGGTTCGTATCCGTCGTTCCCGTACGACCTCACCGTCGCCCACGACACCCTCTACTTCGGTGCCGAACATCCCGTCCACGGCGCCGAGGCGTTCGTCGTCGACGTCGCCCCGCACGTGCCCGACGCTCCGACCGGTGTGACCGCGATGGCAGGCGTCGAGCGGGCCACCGTCTCGTGGACGTCCTCGGCACACGACGGCGGCGCCGACATCACGTCGTACCGTGCCACGGCGTCGCCCGGCGGGAAGTCGTGCACCAGCTCGGGCACCTCGTGCACCGTCACCGGCCTCGACGGCGGCACGGCGTACACGTTCCGGGTCACGGCCACGAACCGGGCGGGCACGTCGGTGCCGTCGGCACCGTCGGGGTCGGTCACGCCGACGGCGGCACCGATCGACGATCCCGAGGAGGCGATCGTGCCGATCGATCCCGCCCGTTTCGCCGACACACGGCCGTCGGACACGGTCGACGGCGCCTTCCGGGATCTCGGGCGGGTACCCGCCGGAACATCGCTCAGGGTGCAGATCACCGGTCGCGGCGAGGTGCCCGACGGCGCGGCCGGCGTGGTCGCCAACCTCACGGCGGTCGGCCCGCTGGGCCCCGGGCACGCCACCATCCATCCGTGCGGTCCGGTGCCCACGGCCTCGCACCTCAACTACCGACCCGGTCACGTGGTCGCCAACTCGACGGTCGTGCCGTTGTCGCCGACGGGCGAGCTGTGCATCTACTCGCACGCCTCGAGCCACTACGTGCTCGACGTCAACGGTTACGTGCCCGGGTCGACGCCGTTGACGACGATCGCCCCGGCCCGCTACGCCGACTCACGACCGCAGGACACCTTCGACGGCCGGTTCTCCGACGTCGGGCCGATCGCCGGCGGCACCGAGTGGGAGATCCAGATCGGCGGACGCGGTGAGGTTCCTGCGAACGCAGTCGCCGCGGTCATCAACCTCACGATGGTCGGCCCGGCCGCCAACGGACACGCCACGATCCATCCGTGCGACGAGCGGCCGACCGCGTCGCACGTCAACTACGGACCCGGCCAGGTCGTGCCGAACGGCGCCATCGCCCGGCTGTCCGACAGCGGGTCGATCTGCGTCTACACCTTCTCGACGAGCCACGTGCTGGTCGACGTCGCCGGCTACGTCGCTGCAGGCCCGACGATCTCGACCCAGACACCCGCCCGCTACGCCGATTCGCGCCCCGAGGACACCTTCGACGGCCAGATGTCCGACACCGGACGGCTGGCCGCGGGCGCCTCCATCGAGATCCCGGTGGCGGGTCGAGGCTCGGTCCCGGCCGACGCCACGGCGGCGATCGTGAACCTGGCGGTGATCCGTCCCGACGGACCCGGTCACGCCACGATCTACCCCTGCGGCGAGGTACCGAACGCGAGCAACATCAACTACACGGCCGGCTCGGTGCGGGCCAACAACGCGGTGGTGAAGCTGTCACCGTCGGGCACGTTGTGCCTGCGTACGCATGCCGCGACCCATTTCCTGCTCGACGTCGTCGGACATCTTTCGTGACCGGTTCACGCTGCGTTCACGCCACCCGTCCACGATGACACGGATCGATCGCCGTCCATACAACGGGAACCTGGTGCGGCGATCGTGAGTGCGCTCGGGTGTTCGGGTTTCGGCGGAAACCGGGCACCCGAGTCGCACTCCTCCCGGGTGGCGAGTGTCAGGCGGCGCCGATGGTGGTCCGGTGGAGCAGGCGGTCGTAGCCGTCGTAGCCACCGGTCGCCTTGTGGAGCACCGACCGGTTGTCCCACATCGTCAACATGCCGGGCTCCCACCGGTGCCGGTACACGAACTCGTCGCGGGTCTGCCAGGCGTACAACTCGAACAGCAGGTCGCGCTCCTCGTCGCCGCTCATCCCGTCGATCCCGATGATGTAGCCGATGCAGCCGAACAGGCCGAGCCGCCCCGTCTCGGGGTGCGGGCGGATGATCGGGTGCAGTTGGGTCGCCATCGCCGCCTCGCTCGGTCGGATCGACATGCTGCGGTCGGTCTGCTGGTCGTCGTCGCCGTACATGCCGCTCGGCGCGTACCCACCGCGCGCCGAGTGGACGGCCTGCTTGCCCTCGAGCCGTTCACGCAGCGCGTCGGGCATCGCGTCGAGCGCGGCGTGCTGGTCGGCATAGAGCGTGTCGCCGCCGTGCGGTGGAATGGTGATGCCGTAGAGGCAGGTGCCGGCCGGCGGGCGCTCCTGGAAACTCCAGTCGCTGTGCCAGTTCTCCGCGAACAACGGCGCCGTCTCGTCCGCGCGACGGGAGATGGCGATGACGTGCTCCCGGCCGTCGACCGGCGCGATGAACGGGTCGTCGCCGAAGGGGCCGAACGCGAGGGTGAATCGTTCGAGGTCGTCGTCACCGAGCTGCTGATCGGGGAACGACAGGACGTGGTGTTCGAGCCACGCTGCACGAATGTCGGCGACCGTCGCGTCGTCGAGCGGACGGGTCAGATCGACCCCTCGTACCAGTGCTCCGCACACCTGCCCCGTCGGTTCGATCTCGATCCCCATGGACGCGCACCGTAGACGCAGGCGTCACGACGACCCGAGCCGTGCCGCTGCGTAGGCGGCGACCATCGACTCGAGCTCGGTGAGCGCCGCTTCCCGACCGGGCGACGACGGCGGGTGGACGACGAGTGTGTGTCGGACGGTCTCCACGATCAGCTCGATGACGTTGCGCGCGTCGACGCGGTCGGTCGACGTGCCGCTCGGTCCACGCCCGCCGAGCAGGCCGAGCTGTCCGAGTCGTTCGACGAACGTGTCGACGAGCGCCGTGCGCACGACACGGCCGGGCGAGTCGTCACCGTCGGGTCGGAGGTCTTGCGCGAGTCGGTAGTAGCCGGCGTGGGCGCTCTGGAGCTCGGCCGCACAGCGGACGAGGCGACGGACCGTGGCGTCGACGTCGCGGTCGTCGCCGGCAGCATCGAGCACGGCGGCGAAGGCGTGCGCCGCATCGTCCAGGTATCGCTGGGCCAAGGCGTCGGCGATCGCTCGCTTGTCGTCGAAGAAGCGATAGAGCGCCCCGACCGACACACCGGCCCGTTCGGCGATCGCCGTCGTCGTCGCTCCGGCCAGGCCGTGGCGAGCGAACTCGACGTCGGCGGCCGCGATGAGCCGGTCGAGGGTGTCCCTCGACCGGCTCTGTTGCGGAGTCGACTTCAGCTCGATGTCACCAGGATCGCACCGTTCGGCTGCCGCGCGCACGTGACACGGTCGTCGGTCGTGCCCCACGCCCCGGCGAGACACTGTCCGAGCGCCGCGTGCCCCGCGGCGTTGGGGTGCCAGCTCTCCTGGCAGCGCTGGAAGTACGACTCACAGTCCGCGAACAGTCGGTTGATGTCGTTCTTGTCGTAGCCGGAGATGCTGGTGATGTAGGCACCCGACGAGTTCGTCACGCGCACCGGTGTGGCGAGGGTGCCGCTCGGGCTGTTCGACTGCTCGCACAGGCGGGCGCCGTCGAACGCCTGCTGCACGTTCAGGTAGGCGAGATCGTCGCCGGGGAACTGGGTCGCCATCCGTCCGAACACGTCCTCGACCATGGTGCCGAGGTTGGCCGAGAAGCGGTGGGCCGGAGCCAGCGACGCCCGATGCGCCGGGCACCCGCCGGCGTACCGTTCGGCGCCGAGGGCGCGGAACTTGTCGCGGGTGTCGGTGCGGCGCTGCTCCTTGTAGAACTTGTCGTCGAAGTCGTGCGGGAGCGGATTCGTGTAGTCCTGCAAGACCACCCGGTGTTGCCCGTCGGCGTCGATCTCGTCGAGGACGGCAAGGATCTGCGCGACGGCCGCTGCCGTCTCGTCGGTCGCTGCCGCCAGCTCGGCCGAGGTGGCGAGGTCGTCGTCGGTGCACGGGTCCTCACTGGGGACGGGTTCGCCCTCCCACCAGCTGGCGAGCGGCACCCAGAACTCCCACCACCCGATCCAGGCGTCGGAGATGAACCGGCCGGCGCACTCGGCGGCGGCGGAGCCGAACGTGAACGAGGAGTTGTTCGACCCCAGCCCGATCAGGACGAGGTCGATGTCGTGGGTCTGGCCGACGGCGCGGAGCTGGTCGATCTGAGCGGCGACATCTCGGCCGCTCGCGCGTGCCGACGACGGGTTGGCCATGTCGTGCGGCTGGCCGCCCGAGCAGGCGAGGTTGAACCGTGCCGAGATGCCGCTCAGGTTCGCCACCTGGATCGACGCGTTGGCCGAGCGGTGGCAGAAGAAGGCGTTGCTGTTGGCGGCCGAGAACCCCGGGTCGCCCTGGGGCACCCCGGCGGCGTTCGGCACGGCTTGGTAGGCACCGGCGCCTTCACCGCTGATGAAGCTGTCGCCCATGGCGACGGCCGCCGTCGGCAACGCCGCCGACGAGGTCGACGGTGCACCGGCGACGACGCCGGTGAGGCCGGCGAGCGCCAGTGCCCCCAGCACCGACACGCGACGACGGAACGATCGAGTGGACGACCGAGTGGATCGAGTCATGTTCTTCCCCCCAGAAGAAATGTGAATGATCCTTCATGTTCGCGTCCGCGCCGTGGCGCGTCAAGCACCGAGGGTGAACGGCCCGGGGAAGGGGCGAGGCGCCGGAGTGGACGTCAGTGGGCGAGGCCGGGGGCGCAGAGGCCCTCGAGCTCCTGCACGATGATGCGGTCGCGGTTGTCCCAGGTGACCTCGTTGGCCGGGTCGGCCTTCAGGTTGAAGACCCGGAACTCCATCTCGGTCGTGTCGACCGACAGGATGCGACCGATCAACGGATCGCCGAGATCGAGGATGACCTTGATCGTCTCGAGCGCCTGGATCGACCCGACGATGCCGGGCAGCACGCCCAGGACGCCGGCCTCGGCGCAGCTCGGCGCCAGTTCGGCCGGCGGGGGCTCGGGCACCATGTCGCGGTAGGTCGGGCCGGCCTTCGGGTGGAACACGCTGACCATGCCTTCGAACCGGAAGATCGAGCCGTGCACGACGGGGATGCCGAGCTTCACCGAGGCGTCGTTCAGCAGGTAGCGGCTCGGGAAGTTGTCGGCGCCGTCGACGATCACGTCGTAGCCCTCGATGATGTCCATGATGTTGGTCGCATCGAGGCGCGTGTCGTAGGTGACGACGTTGACGTCGGGGTTGAGCATCGTCAGGGTCTGCTTGGCCGAGTCGACCTTGCGGTGACCGATGCGGTCGACGTTGTGCAGGATCTGACGCTGCAGGTTCGAGGCGTCGACGTCGTCCATGTCGACGATGCCGATCGTGCCGACACCGGCGGCGGCGAGGTAGAGCGCCGCCGGTGAACCGAGGCCGCCGGCTCCGAGCATCAGCACCTTGGCGTCGAGCAGCTTGGCCTGGCCCTCGACGCCCACCTCGGGGAGCAGGAGGTGCCGCTTGTAGCGGTTCATCTGCTCGGGGTTCAGCGAGACGGGCGCCTTCCACGGGCGGCCCTCGTCCTTCCAGCGACCGAAACCACCGTCCATCGATTCGACGACGTCGTAGCCGAGTTCGTTCATCGTCTTGGCGGCGAACGCCGAACGGACGCCGCCGGCGCAGTAGACGACGACCGGCGTGGTCTTGTCGGGGATCCGGTTCTCGATCTGTGCCTCGAGGTGCCCACGGGGGATGTGGATGGCGCCGGCGAGGGCGCCCTCCTGGTATTCGTCGGGCTCACGGACGTCGAGCACGGTGTAGCCGTCGGCGATGTGCTGCGCTGCTGTGTCGGTCGAGATCTCGGTGATCTCGGACTTCGCTGCGGTCAGCAGGTCTCGGAA
>JBPEWX010000139.1:0-9233 GCA_052032235.1 Ilumatobacter sp.
CGTCGTCGAGCCAGGCGCGGGCGAGATCGGGGTTCGTCGCCCCCGACGGTGCCCCACGGCCGACCGCAGCGGCGGTGAAGCGGTCCTGGAGGAGACCCCAGCGTCCTCGCCGCTGACGACGACGCACCTCCCGCACCACCCACCAGGCACCGAAGACGGCGGCGCCGAGGGCGATCACGGCCACGAGTCGGGCACCGTGTTCCTCGACGGTCGCCGACAGCCCAGACACCAGTTCCTCACCGACCGTGCCGGCTTCGGCGTCGGCCGACAAGGGCACGCCGGCGGTCGGGTCGAAGGCCTGCCAGCCGGTTTCGGGGAACCAGACCTCGACCCAGGCGTGGGCGTCACTGGCCCGCACCTCGAACACGCCGGTGACGCTGTCGCGCTCGCCCGGGATGTAGCCGGTGACGAGCCGGGTCGGGATGCCTTGCGTTCGGAGCATGACGGTCAGCGCCGACGCGATCTGCTCGCAGAACCCGAGCCGCGTGTCGAAGAGGAAGTCGTGGATCGCGTCCTCACCGGGGTCGGGCAGCGGCGCGTTCAGGTCGTACTCGACGTTCTCGTCGAGCCAGGCCTCGTACGCCTGCACGACGTCGTAGGAGTTCGTGGCGCCGGCGGCCAGTCGGTCGGCCAGCTCGATCGTCTCGGGGGTGGTGCTCTCCGGTACGGCGAGGTAGTCGGACAAGGCTTCCTGTCCGAACGCGGTGAGCCGCTCCCCGATTGCGCCCTGTTGTCGGAGCCGGTCGGCATCGATGCGCGGGCGCGATGACACGACGGTGTAGACGGCCTCGTCCGGGAGGGTCGTCGCCGCACGCAGCGCCCCGTCCGGCCGCACGAACACGTCGGTCTCGATGAAGAGCCGAACGGGACGCTCGGCGTGGAACACGACGTTCGGCATGTCGCGTTCGAAGTAGTAGGTCTGCACGAACTCGTCCACCTCGATGTCGGACGAGACGCGGATGTTGCCGATCGTCGACGGCAGATCGATCACAGGTCCGTCGTACCGTCGGCCGTACTCCTCATCGGCGTACCAGCGACGTCCGTCGAAGGTGTCGAACGTCTGCCCGCGCCAGAAGGCCGGCTCGGGAGCGCGCACACGCATCACGACGTCGTCGCTCAGGTCACCGCGCACCGACGTGTCCATCGTCTCGGAGAATCCGACGTAGCCGCCCGGTTGGCCGGCCGGCGCACGGTCGCCGTCGCTGTCGGCGGATCCGTCGTCGCGGACGTCGCCGTCGGGGCCGACGACGGCGCCCGGCAACGGGGTGTCGACCTCGCCTTCGAGCAGGCTCGGGAGCGCGAGCACCGCCGGCCCGGACGGCACCGGTACGACGGCCAGCAGCGCCAGGGTCCCGGCGACCGCAGCGGCGAACGCGACCGACCCGCGCCGGCCTCGTGCTCGCACCGGCGGCTGCGACTCGGGACGGGCGACCAACGACGCCAGAGCGATCGTGGTGACCACACCCCAGGCAACGAGCCACCACACGAGCCGGTCGTCGACCCGGAACGCGGCCGAGTACATCACGACCACGGCCGACACGGCGAGCGCGACGCGGACCGACCGCCGGTCGCGGCATTCGAAACCGTGCAGCACGACGAGCACGATCAGGACTTGTGGCAACGGGCCGGACAGGAACTCGAGCAGCCCCTCGACCCGACCGCTCGATGCCACCACGACCAGCAACGCCAGAACCGAGCCGACTCCCACGAGCGCTCGAAGCCATGTCGGCGACGGGCCGTCGTCGACGAGCGCGCGGCCGGACAACCAGGCACCGACTGCCGTCCCGACGACGACGAACGCGTACATCGCCGGGCCGGCCCCGAGCACCCCGGCGAGCAGGATCAGCGAGATCGCCGTCGAACCCGCCGCCCACCAGCGGGCCCGGAACGTCGACCGGGTGTCGGGTTCGGGATTGCCGCGTTCGAGCCATCGCCGAGTCGTCGCCGGGGCCGGCGCGGCGCCGAGGTCGGCTTCGGCCGACCAGCGAGCTGCGTGCTCCGCGTCGCGAATCGGGGTGGGTTCGTCGTCGCCGACGGTGACGGCGACCACCGCGCCACGGCGGAGGCCGTTCTCGAGGGCGTTCCGTACGGCGCCGGCCTCGGCGTCGGGGTCGGCCAGGCCCGGACGCGCCCGAACCAGCCACGACTCGTCGGCGTCCTGTCGGCGATCGTGGACGACCAGTTCGCCGGCTCGGAGTGTGGACGCCCAGTGGACCCACTTGTCGCTGTCACCGTCGCGCCACGGTCGGACGCCGTCGATCTCCCCGGCGATCGCTCCGGCGCGGCCCGCCAGTTCTCCGCCGGTACTTGCTGACGTTCGCTCCACCAGCGCTCGAGCGTCGTTGGGTGGCTCGGCGACGAGGAGTTCGTCCACCTGCACCTGCGCCGACCGCCGCCACCACAGCAGGCCGGTCGGATCGGATACTCGGACGTGGACGTCCACGTCGGACACCGCCCCGCGCCGATCGATCGTCGCGCGTCCTGCGAGTCGCTCACCATCGGTCCACCCCGACATCAACACGTCGTCGTCGCTGCGGAGCTCGACCCACATCGGGCGATCGCTGTGGACGGGAATCTCGACCGGGAACGGCACGCCCCGATCGACGAGTGCCGGAGCCGACAGGTCGCCGACCCGGACGCGTCCGAGCGCGAACCACCCGGCGAATCCTGCGACGACGGCCGCAACCGCGCTCGTGGCGAGCACGATGAGGACGGCGACCGCGCCGGTGAGTTGGACGATCGCCACTCCGCCGAGCCACGCCAGCGCGAGACCGGCGACGCCGGCCGAGACGCCGAGTGGGCGCCGGAGGCTCACGCCGTGGGAGCCGGGACCCGCTGCAGACATTCGGCGATCACCTCGCGACCGGCGTCGACCGAGCCGGCCGCGTTGGCCACGATGACGCGGTGAGCGAGCGCCGGAACGGCGAGTGCAGCGACGTCGTCCGGGACGACGTAGTGCCGACCCGCCATCGCGGCACGGGCACGAGCCAGGGCGACGAGGGCGACTCCGCCGCGGGTCGACGCGCCGAGGCGGACCTGCGGGTGCGACCGCGTCGACGCGAGCAGGTCGACGACCCACCGGGCGATCGGATCGGCGATGAACACGCCGTCGACCGAGCGTTGCGCTCCGACGACGTCGTCGATGTCGACGACGGGCCGTACCGAGGAGAGCTGCGATCGTCCGCGTCGGCCGGTCAAGACGTCGACCTCGTCGTCGGCGCTGGCACGCCCGGGTGTCACGACGGCGGTGAACCGGTCGAGTGCGCCCTCACCGAGCGGATAGGTGCCGGCCATCTCGACCGGGTTCTGGGTCGCGACGAGGACGAACGGGTGCGGCAACTCGCGAGTCGTGCCGTCGACGGTGACGGCGGCTTCCTCGGTGGCTTCGAGCAGCGCCGACTGGGTGCGCGGGTTCGCCCGGTTCAGCTCGTCGAACACGACGATGTTCGAAAAGATCGGGCCCGGCCGGAATCGCAGTTCGAACTCGTCGCCGTGGGGCACCATCGTGCCGGTCACGTCGCCGGGGAGCAGGTCGGGGGTGCCCTGGATGCGATGGAACGAGCCACCGATCGAGGCGGCCAGCGCCTGGGCGAGCAGGGTCTTGCCGACGCCGGGGATGTCTTCGATCAGCAGGTGGCCGCGTGCGAACAGGCATGCGAGCACGGTGTCGATGGTGTCGGTGCGGCCGGCGATGACGCGCTCGATCGACGTGCGGATGCTGCCGGCCACGTCGGCCACACGTGCGGCGGTGGTCGCGTCGATCGTGGCCGTGTTCGACATCGGTTCCATGCTGTCAGATCATCGGCAGGTTCGGCGCGCGCCTTGATGTGACGCTCATCGGGCGGTGAAGCCACCGTCGACCAGCAGCGAGTGACCGTTGACGTACGAGCCGGCGTCGGTGGCGAGCAGCAGCAGTGCACCGTCGAGCTCGTGCTCCTCCCCCATTCGTGGCATCCCGCCGTAGGTGGCGATGTAGCGCCGGCTGCCCTCGTCGGATTCCATGCCGGCGGTCATCTCCGACGGGAAGTACCCGGGCGACAACGCGTTGACCCGGATCCCCTTCCGACCGAGCTGGAGGGCGAGTTCGCGAGTGAGGTTCACCACGGCTCCCTTGCTCGCGCAGTAGTTGGCCTGCTTGATCGGGGCCGAGCCGACATGGCCGAGCATCGATGCGACATTGACGATCGAACCGCTCCCCCGCTCGGCCATGTGGGGAACCACCAGCTTGACCAGATGCCAGACGGCGGTGGTGTTCACGGCCAGCACCTGCTCGAAGGTGTCGAGCGTCTCGTCGTCGATGCCGACCGTCACCCCGATCCCGGCGTTGTTGACGAGGACGTCGATGCGACCGGCACGATCGAGCGCTTCCGCCACGAGCCGCTCCCGATCAGCGGCCTCACCGACGTCGGCGACGATCGCGATCGCACCCGGCAGGTCGGCGACGAGTGCGTCGAGGCGCTCGGCGCGCCGAGCGGTGACGACCACGGTCGCGCCGACGGCGTGCAGCACTCGGGCGAACCGGGCGCCGAGGCCCGAGGAGGCCCCCGTGACGACGGCGACCTTGCCGTCGAGTCGGAACTGCTGGAGCGGATCGAGCATGGGCGCCAGTCTGCCAGCGCCGCCTCGGGCGGGCCCGATCCGGCGGGTTACCGTCGCCCCATGGGGACCGAGTTCGACGACGCCCGAGCCACCGCGTTTCTCGACCAGATGCGCACCATCCTCAACCACGGCATGGCTGCCTCCATGATCGGCATCGGCCATCGGGTCGGCCTGTTCGACACCATGGCCCGGCTCGGCGGCCGCAGCGCGCCGTCGACCGAGGTGGCCGATCTCGCCGGCCTCCACGAGCGGTACGTGCGCGAATGGCTCGACGCGATGACGGTCGCGCGAATCGTCGAATACGACTCCAAGACCGACGCCTATCGACTGCCGCCGGAACACGCAGCGTTCACGACACGATCGGCGGGCATGGCGAACATGGCGTCGTACGCGCAGTACATCTCGCTGTGTGCCGCCGTCGAGGACGAACTCGTCGAGTGTTTCCGGCACGGCGGTGGCGTCCCGTACGAGTCGTTCGACCGCTTCCACGCCGTGATGGCCGAGACGAGCGGGATGCGGTTCGACGCACTGCTCATCGACGTCGTGCTGCCCCTGGTTCCGGGCGTCGTCGAACTGCTCGAACACGGCATCGGCGTCGCCGACGTCGGATGCGGTCGAGGGCACGCCGTCAACCTGATGGCCGAGGCGTTCCCCCGGTCGAACTTCGTCGGCATCGACTTCTCGGAGACGGCGCTCGAGATCGGACGCGCCGAAGCAGCCGAGCGCGGCCTCACGAACGCCTCGTTCGTCGCGGCCGACGCCGCCGAACTCGGCGACGAGCACCGGTACGACTTCATCACCACGTTCGACGCCGTCCACGACCAGGCCCACCCGAAGGCGATGGTCGACGGCATCTTCCGGTCGCTCGCCCCCGGCGGACACTGGCTCTGCGCCGACATCCGCGCCTCGAGCCACGTCGGCGAGAACCTCGATCACCCGATGGGGTCGTTCATGTACGGCGTGTCGTGCCAACACTGCATGACGGTGTCGCTCGCCTACGACGGCGAAGGGCTCGGGGCGATGTGGGGCGTGCACCGGGCCAAGGCGCTGTTCGCCGAGTCGGGGTTCGCCGACATTGCCGTGCACAGCCTTCCGTACGACCCGTCGAACAACTACTACGTCTGCCGCAAGCCCTGAGCGGGGCGCGGTACGGTGCCCTGGGCAACCAGCGGAAAGGCACGCGCACATGGACGAGATGGCGATCGAGGTCGACGGATTGATCAAGGAGTTCGGCTCGTTCCGGGCGCTCGACGGGCTCGATCTCGGTGTGCGCCGAGGCGAGGTGCACGGCTTCCTCGGCCCGAACGGCTCCGGCAAGTCGACCACGATTCGGGTCCTGCTCGGGATGCTGCGCCACGACGGCGGCACGGTCCGACTGCTCGGCGGCGACCCGTGGGACGACGCGGTCGAGCTGCACCGCCGGCTGGCCTACGTGCCCGGCGACGTCAATCTGTGGCCCAAGCTGACGGGCGGTGAGATCATCGACCTCCTCGGCCGGCTCCGCGGCGACCTCGACGAGGACCGTCGACGTGATCTGATCGAGCGATTCGAGCTCGACCCGACGAAGAAGGCCCGCACCTACTCGAAGGGGAATCGCCAGAAGGTCGGCCTCGTCGCCGCACTCGCCTCGCGGACCGAACTGCTCGTGCTCGACGAGCCGACGTCGGGTCTCGACCCGCTCATGGAGTCCGTCTTCCAGGAGTGCATCAAGGAAGCCCGTGACGAGGGTCGAACGGTCTTGCTGTCGAGCCACATCCTCGCCGAGGTCGAGGCGCTGTGCGAGCGCGTGAGCATCATCCGCTCCGGTCGCACCGTCGAGTCCGGCAGCCTCGACGACCTCCGACGGACCAGCCACACGTCGGTGTCCGTCCGGACCGAACGAGAGGTCGACCTGGGCACCGTCGACGGGGTCCGCGACGTGCGGACCGAGCACGGCCATGTCCGCTTCGAGGTCGACAATGCTCAGCTCCCGACCGCGCTCGACGTCCTCACGGCGGGCGGCGTGCTGTCGCTCACCTGTAGCCCACCCACGCTCGAGGAGTTGTTCCTCCGCCACTACGACGAGCCCGGTAGCGACGAGCAGGCCGCGGCATCGTGAGTCGTCCTCGACACGACGAGGGCACGCTCGGCCTGGTCCGCGCCAATCTGCGTCGCGACCGGGTTCGGATCGGTGTGTGGATCGCCGGCATCACGGCCATGGTCGCCGTGTCGGCCCAGAGCGTGAAGGCGCTCTTCCCTACCCAGGCCGACCTCGACGCCGCCGCCGCGAGCTCCGACAACCCGGCGATCGTTGCGTTCCAGGGCCCGCCGTTCGGACTGGACACGGTCGGCGGTCAGGTGGCCTTCCAGATCGGTGCACCGGGACTGGTCCTCGTCGGGCTGATGGCGCTGCTGCAGACCGGACGACTCACCCGGAGCGAGGAGGAAGCGGGGCGGCTGGAACTGATCCGTTCGCTGCCGGTCGGTCGTCACGCACCGACCCTCGCCGCGGGCATCGTCGTCGGGGCGATGTCCCTCGCCGTCGGCGTGTTGACGGCGCTCGCACTCGCCGTGCAGGGCCTCCCGCTCGCCGGATCGGTGTGCTTCGGAGTCGGCTACGCGGCGGTCGGCGCCGTCTTCATGGCGATCACGCTGGTGACCGCCCAGATGAGCGAGAACCCTCGGGTCGCGAACGGGATGGCCGGCCTGGCACTCGGTGCGTCCTTCATCCTCCGAGCGGTGGGCGATGCGGGCGGGAACTTCCTGTCGTGGCTGTCGCCGATCGGATGGAGCCAGCAGACCCGCGCCTTCGCCGACGAGCGATGGTGGCCGTTCCTGCTCTCGTTCGGTGCCACGGCGCTGCTGTTCGTGGTCGCGACCAAGCTCGAGAACCACCGCGACCTCGGTGCCGGCCTCGTCGCTCCGAAAGCCGGCGCGGACCGCGCGTCGCCACGCCTGGCGTCACCGTTCGCGCTCGCGCTCCGACTCCAGCGCGGCTCGGTCGCCGCGTGGGCCGGCGGTACCGCGGCGCTGGCGCTCGTGTACGGCGGACTGACGTCGGCGATCGAGGAGTTCATCGACGACAACCCTCAACTCGAGGACTTCTTCGCCCAGTCCGGTGGCGACGTCGCCGACATCACGTCGTCGTATCTCGCCACGTCGGCACAGGTGACGGCGTTGATCGGGAGTGGCTACGTGATCCAGTCGGTGCTGCGGCTCCGCTCGGAGGAGACCCGTGAGCGCACCGAGCCGGTGCTGGCGACGGCGACCTCACGGTGGCGCTATTGGGTCGGCCACCTCGGGGTCGCCGTCGGCGGCGCCCTCGTCGTGCTGCTCCTCTCGGGTCTCGTGCTCGGCATCAGCTCGGCGGCGGTGATGGGTGACGGTTCCCTGTTCGGCGACGGTGTCGCCGCAGTGCTCGCGTACTTCCCGGCCGTGCTCGTCATGGCCGGCGTGCCGGCACTGACGGTCGGGCTGTTCCCCAAGTTCTCCGCTGTGGCGTGGGCGATGCTGATGGTGACGTTCGTCGTGTCGTTCTTCGGCACGCTCCTCGAACTGCCCGAATGGGTGCTGGCCGTCTCGCCGTTCGACCACATCGCACTCGTGCCGGTCGAGACACTGTCCGTGGCATCCGTCACCGGTTTGTGCCTCGTCGCCGCCGCGCTCCTGGGTGTCGGACTGGTGACGTACCAGCGCCGTGACATCCCCGCCTGAGTCCGTTCGACGCACGCTGTTGCGCCGCTAGTCTCACGCGCCGTGAGCGAGGCACCCGTCGTCGAGCAACTGGTCCCGCCCGCGGTCGACCACGCCTCGGTCGACACCGGGGGGCCGGTGCGGGCGTCGCTCGTCTGGGCCACCTGGGCGCTGTTCGTCGGGCTCGGGGTGATGGTGGCCGGAGCCGGGCTGTACGCCACGACCGTCGGGATTCGCGCCGAGGCCGAGAGCTTCCCCACGGTGGCGATCGGCGCCATGAGCGCCGGGTACTACCTCGGCTTCCTCGTCGGGTCGCGGGCGGCGCTGTACGTGCTCACGACGGTGGGCCACATCCGCGTCTACACGGCGCTCGCCGCGCTGCTCACCGTCACCATCTTGGTGACGGGCATGGTCGTGCACCCGGCGGCCTGGATCGCGCTGCGCATGCTTGCCGGCGCCTGTCTCGCCGGCCAGTACGTCGTGGCCGAATCGTGGCTGAACCAGATCGTGACCAACGATCAGCGGGCCCGTGTGCTCGGGTTCTACACGTTGGTGACCGTCGTTCCCTACGGCGTCGGCCAGCTCGGTGTCGGTGTGATCGACCCGGCCACGCTCACCATCTTCGCGGTCGCCGCGATCCTCATCTCGCTGGCGGTGACGCCAGTGTCGCTCTCGGCCGCCGCCGCACCGCCGCTCCACCTCAGCAACGAGAAGATGACCTTGCGCGAGCTGTTCGCGCTGGTCCCGACGGGCGTCGTCACCTCGCTGCTCGTCGGGATCGCCCACGGCGCGTTCATCGGTCTCGGCGCGGTGTACGGCGCCCGCGTCGGCTTGAGCGCCGCCGAGGTCGGCATCTTCGTCACGATGCCGACCGTCGGCAGCCTGCTGCTCCAGATCCCCATCGCAGGCGCCTCCGACCGCATCGACCGGCGGGCGGTCGGCGCCGCCAGCGCGTCGGTCGC
>JBPEWX010000014.1:0-6853 GCA_052032235.1 Ilumatobacter sp.
CAGGTTCACGTCGTCGAGCGTCGTGGTGCCGACGTTGGCTTCGATGCCGCCACCGGCCCGCACGGAGCTGTTGTCGGCGATCTCGGTGCCGGTGACGTCGAGTGTGCCCTGGTCGTTGAAGATGCCGCCGCCCGAGCCGGCGTCACCGGTTGCGGTGTTCTCGTCGATGCTGCCTCCGTCGACGACGAGGGTGCCGCCGGCGTTGAACAACCCGCCGCCGCCCTGATCGGCCCCGGCGCCCGCAGCAGTGTTGAACGACACCTGGGTGTCGACAACGGTCATCGTGCCGGCACCGTTCCAGAGGCCGCCGCCCTCGGCCGCAGCCTCGTTGCGGATGACAGTGCTGTTGCTGATGTCGGCGTTGCCGGCCCCGGTGATGTGGAAGCCGCCGCCGTTGCCGGGTGCGGAACCCGTGGTGTTGGCCTCGAGGCGAACGAGGTCGAGGCCGGTCGTTCCGAGGTTGGCCTCGATACCGCCACCGGCACGAACCGACGTATTGCCGACGATGTCGGTCGACGTGATCTCGATGGTGCCGTCGTTGTTGAGCACACCGCCGCCCGAGCCCGCGTCGCCGTCGGCGACGTTGCCGAAGATGGTCGAACCGGAGATCGTCATCGTGCCGCCGTCGTTGAAGACGCCGCCACCACCCTGGTCGGCCTCGGCGCCGCTGGCCGTGTTGCCGTCGATCGACGAGTTGGCGACGTCCATGGTGCCGCTCGCAGAGTTCCACAGCGCCCCACCCTCGGCAGTCGCCGTGTTCCCCCGGAAGGTCGAATCACTGACCGTGACCTGTCCTTCGCCGGTGAGGTGGAAGGCGCCGCCGTTGCCCGGCTCGGGCCCGGTCGTGTTCTCGACGAAGGTCGAGCCCACGATGTCGGTGGTGCCGCCGTTCGCCTCGATCGCACCGCCGGCACGCGTGGCCCGGTTGCCGTCGAAGGTGCTGAACCAGACCGAGAGGTCGCCGGTGTTGAGAATGGCGCCGCCGGACGCTGCCGGTCCTTCGGCGCGGTTGCCGATGAACGAGACGATCTGGAGGGTCGTCGAGCCGGCGTTGGCGATCGCGCCCCCACTGCCGACGACCGGGTCCTCGCCACCCGGCGCATACCCGTTGACGATGCTGAGCCCGCTCAGGACCAGGTTGCCCGACTCGCTGACGTCGAAGGCGCGATCGAGCCAGTCGGTGTCGATCGTCGCGCCGAAGCCGGAGATCCGGATGTCGGTGGACACATCGAGGTCGCCGGTCGCACCGGCGTCCTCGTCGCCGTCGGCGTTCGCCAAGGTGAACCGGTACTCGCCGGCCGGCAACGAGATGTGTGCGGTACCGCTCGAGGCCTCGGCCTCTTGCACGGCGGCGCGCAAGCTGCACGTACCGCTGGCATCGGCGCAGACCCCGTCGCCCGGGCTCGCGTCGACGGTGTCGTCGGTCGTGTCGACGGTGAGTTGATGTTCGACGGCCGCCGACGCCGAGTCGGCGCCGATCGAAACCGCTCCGGCGAGGAGCAGTCCGGACGCTGCGGTGAGCGCCCGTCCGGTTCGTGAGCGTGCCATGTGAGAGGACCTCCCTGATGTGGATGACAGGGAGGGTTCGGAGCGCATGCCGGACCGTATTGGTCGATGTGCGATGCTCGCGGGCGTGGATGCGATCGATGCCCGCCACCGGCACGTGGTGCAGGCCGCCTGGGACGACTACGACGGACGGCAGGTCGCCGAGCTCCAGGAGCTCAGTGCGATGGTGTCGACCAACCGGGTGTACCGGCTCGTCCTGGCCGACGGCGAGCAGGTGATCGCGAAGTCGTCGAACTACGGCTCGTTCTTCATGTTCGCCGAAGATCACGAGCGGCTGCACGAGGTCAACAAGTTGCTCGTCGGCGGTCCGTTCGAGCACTTCATGGCCGACGTGCTGACCCGGGACGGACGGCCGTACCTCTGGTACGACGGTGAGATGTGGGTCGCGTTCTACGCGTCGATCGAGCTCGCCGACCCGCTCCCGCGCCAGCTGGCCGACGGCCAGGTCGAGCAGTTGGCTCGCGAGATCGGTCGGTTCCACAACGCGTGCGGCGAGATCGCACCCGAACTCCCGGCACCGTCCAAGACGGCCAAGTCGGACGCCGTCAACCTGTACGAGCGCCTCGGTGCCCGCAACGCCGGCGAGGTGTTCGGGCTCGACCAGAGCCGCATCGACCTGGTCCGTCGACACACGCACCGATTCCTGATGGCGATTTTGGAGGCCGGGTACGACCAGTGGCCGAAGATCCCGGTGCTGATCGATTGGAATCTCGGCAACTTCTCGGTCCGCTTCGGCGAGACGACCGACGACTTCCACATGTTCAGTCGCTGGGACTACGACTGGTTCCGTCTCGAATCACGGCTGCTCGACTTCTACTTCCTGTCACGCGTGTCGTCGACCACCGGCGACCGTTCGGTGTGGACGTATGGGTCGCACACCCTGCTCGAACCCCGGTTCCGGCGTTTCCTGCACGCCTACCACCAGGTCGCGCCGCTCACCGAGGCCGAGATCCTGTTCCTCAAGGAGGCGTACCGGTTCTTCCTGCTCAACTACGTGGTGCGCGAGGGACGGCACTTCTTCCGCTACGAGTTCTGGCAGCACCTGATGCACGATGCCGTCGACGTCCAGCTTCCGGCCATCGACGACCTCGACCTCACACCCCTCCTCGGCATCCTCGACTGAACGCGAGCGGACCCCCGCTCGTCAGGTCAGGGCGTGCTCTTGGCGGCCGATGAGGCGGCGGATGTTCCCGAGGTGGCGCGCCATCACGAGCAGACAGAGCCCGATCGTCGCGAACACCTCCCACCACTCCTGGCGGATGACGCCGACGCCGATCGGGAGCAGGACGATCCCGACGATCGACGCGAGCGACGCCTTCTTCGTGAGCTTCGAGACCGCCAACCAGATCACGGCGAGGGCCAGGATCACCAGCGGTGACAGGACGATGAAGACGCCGGCGCCGGTGGCAACGCCCTTGCCGCCTCGGAACTTGGTCCAGACCGGGAAGACGTGCCCCACGATCGCTGCCGCACCGAGCACGTATCCGGCAGCGCGTCCGTCGATGAGGAGGCCGGCGCCCGCCGCAACGGCGCCCTTCGCGGCGTCGAGTACGAACACCCAGATGCCGCGCTTCCATCCGAGCACCCGCGTGACGTTGGACGCGCCCGGGTTGCCCGAGCCGACCTGGCGGATGTCGACGCCGTTGGCGCGGGCGACCCACATCGCGCTGGGGAACGTCCCGACCAGATAGGCGATCGGGATCAACAGCCACCACATGGTGGCCTACCGGCGGCCGAGTGCGACCGGGACGGGTCGTGGTGGCTTGGAGTGGTCGGCCATGGGGCGGGGTGCGGTGCCGGCTCCGACGCCGGCGAGGGCGAGTTCGCCGTCGCCGCCGACGCATTCGGGGTCGGGACCGTCGAGCGGGAGCCCGGTGAAGAACTTGGCGGCCATGCACCCGCCCTGGCACGCGTCGTACGAGCCGCACGACGCGCACGCACCCGCCGACTGCGGCTGGCGGAGCTCGGTGAACAACTCGCTCTGTTTCCAGATCTGCGAGAAGCCACCGGTGTCGCGGACGTTGCCGGCCTTGAACTCGTCGTGGATCACGAACGGGCACGCGTACACGTCACCGATCGGGTCGATCAGACACACCACACGACCCGCACCACACAGGTTGAGACCGGGCAGGTTCTCCTCGCCGAGCGCGTTCAAATGGAAGAACGAGTCACCGGTCAGCACGTTGTCGCCGTGGGCGAGCAGCCACTCGTAGATCTGACGCTGTTGCGCGTTCGTGGGGTGCAGATCGTGCCAGGCATCCGCGCCGCGGCCCGACGGGCGGAGCCGGGTGATGCGCAGCTGGGCGCCGTAGGAGTCGGCGAGAGCTTTGAACTCGTCGAGCTGGTCGACGTTGTGCCGTGTGACGACGACCGAGATCTTGAACGGCCCGTTGCGTTCGACGAACCCGGCGTCACGCAGGTGGTCCATCGCTGCGATCGCCGTCGCGTACGAACCCGCACCCCGCACGGCGTCGTTCGTGACGGCATCGGTGCCGTCGAGACTGATCTGGATGTCGAGATAATCGAGCTCGGTCAACCGGCGCGCTTTGGCAGCGTCGATGAACGCCCCGTTGGTCGAGAACTTCACGCCGATGCCGCGGCCGATCGAGTACTCGACCAGCTCGAAGAAATCGCGGCGGATCATCGGCTCGCCACCACCGATGTTGATGTAGAACACCTGCAGGTCGTGCAACTCGTCGAGCACGGCCTTGGCCTCAGCGGTGGTCAGTTCGCGCGGGTCGCGACGACCCGACGACGACAAGCAGTGCACACACTCGAGGTTGCACGCGTACGTGAGTTCCCACGTGAGGCAGATCGGGGCGTCGAGGCCACCTTTGAGTTGCTCAACCAGTGCGGTCACGCAGCATCTCCGAATCGAGCAGGGATGCGATCGCTGTCGCGAACGCATCGTGACGGGCAGGATCGATGTCGCACGCCACCAGCGCATCCGCGACCGTGTCGTGAGCGTCGAGCGCCTCGACCACACGCACCACGTCGAGATGCTTCAAGAACACCAGACGACGCGTGTCGTAATGATACGCGAGCGCGCCGAACGGCTCCGGGCGCAACGCCACCTGCGGATGCAGACTCAGCGAACGCCCCAACACCGGGTGAGCGGCGACAGTGGACACGACGGGCTCAGTACACCCCGCACATGCCGTCGATCGAGATCTCCTCGATCAACTGCTCCTCCACGACCTGCTCATCAGCAGTCGCCGAAGCGGCGGCGGACTCGGTGTTCTCGTCGGCGATGGTCGACTCGTTCTCCATCCCGTCGACACTACTCCGCCCCCACCAGCCGACCCTGGTCGACACGTGCGCCGGACGGGTTCTCGGTGATCTGGGTTCAGGATGCTGGACTTGGATCACCGAGATCGTGGGGTGCCTGGCGGCTTGGTTTCTCGGTGGTTGTGGTGCGGGTTTCCGGACGGGTGCCGCCGAGATCGTGGTAGGTCGGGCCGATGGCAGCCGGCGCCCGTCGGTCAGGGCCGCTCGGCGTCGGGGCCGTCCGGACGCGGGGCGTCGGCAGCGCCTTCGGCGGCCGGTGCGCTCTCCCCCTCGGCGGGGGTGTCGTGGCTGCGGTCGACGCTGTCGAGGGCTCGACGCAGGAGCGGGCCGGTGTCGTCGGTCTGGCGCAACTCGTCGAGGTGGCCCTGCTCGGCGTCGAGGCGGTCGGCCATCGTGCTGCCGCTGCGGTCGGTCGCCTTGTTCAGCGCCTCTTCGAGCCCGGTCATCGGAGCGGGTTCGGGTCGGGGCGTCCGTGGCGCGGGCGGCGGGTCAGGGGTCGGCGCAGGCGTCGAGACGCTCCGCCGACGCATCACCACGACGCCGACGACGATCGCCACGACGACGACCACGGCGATGATGGCGATGACGGTGCCCACGGACCGCAGCGTAGTGCCCGCCGTCAGCGTGCAGGGGTGACGGAAGCGAGGAACGATTCGTCGCGACCCGACAGCCGACGGGTCGCGAACCAGACCCCTCCCCGATAGACGGCGGCACCGAGCACGATGGCGGCGACGACGAGCCCCGCCACCGCGGCCGCGTTGCCCCGATCGGCGGCCCACAGCAGGGCGAGGCCGATCGGCACGGTGACGATCGTCAGTCCGATCAGCACCAGCACCAAGAGTGCGGCTGCCAGGATCCCCTGTCCGGACTCGCCGCTCGCGAACGGGTTGTCCGACTCGGGAACGGCGATCGGGACGAGGCACGACTGCACGACCGCGGCACCGACACCGGCGAGCAGCCCGCCGACGCCGACGCCGAGTCCGGCGGGCAGGAAACGCCACGAACCGGTGATGGCCGCAGCAGCGACGGGTCCGATCACCGCGAGCGGCGCGGCGACGATCAGGATGCTGCGCGCCTTGCCCGCCACGGCGATGGACGGTTCGGCGCCTGCCAACATCTCGTAGGCGACCGCTGGTCCGTCGTTGCCGAAGCTGTTGCCGGCCATGAAGAGCACGCCGAGTTGGACGGCACCACCGACCAGGACGGCTTCTGCGCCCGGGTCGTCGCGGAACAGCGCCGGCGCCAGTGCCGCCGCGAGGCCGACCCCGGCCCCGGTGATCGTCTCGATCGCCGTCCTCGGTGTACGAAACCGGGTCAGCAAGCTCCGCCACGCCACCGTGCCCACCGCACCGGACCCGCACGCCCGATGGGCCCAGCGGGCGACGACGTTTCGGTCGGCACTGACGGCTTGACCGCCCGACCGCATCGCCACGGCCAGCCGATCGGTGGAGGCCACGAATCCCCACCAGAGCAGGACCAACCACAGCGAACCCACGACGGTGCGCGCGAGCGACTCGGCGATCGACTCCTGCGCCACGGCGATCGCCTCCCCGAGCTGGCCGGGCGGCGTCCATCGGAGCGCTGCGGCCAGGTCGGCGCGCTCGGCAGCGTCGATGCGGGCGAACGTCGCCGGGACGAACTGGAACAAGCCGTAGAAGGCGAGCCCGCCGAACCCGACGATGAACTGCCCGAGACGAGGCGCTCGTACGAGGAGCAGCGACAATCCGTTCGTCGCCGTCCGAGCGACGAGGAGGAGCGATGCGAGCCACGACAGCGTCGCGAGGGCCACGGCGGGCAGCGCCTCGGGTCGGTGCGTCATCCCTGCGGCGAGCGCGACGCCGAGGACCGCTCCGGCGAGGCCGGGCGGCCCGACCGCCGCGGCGGTCAACAGGCCGATCGCACGGTTGCGGTCGGAGAGCGGCTCGGTCGCGACCACACGTGGATCGATCGGCTGCGACACCCCGGCGACGATGCCCATCGCGAGGATCGCCAACACGGC
>JBPEWX010000140.1:0-10356 GCA_052032235.1 Ilumatobacter sp.
TCGCCGTCGTCGAGCATGCCGAGCAGGGCACCGGCGAGTGCTTCGGTGGCTCCTGCGGTGACGAGCACCTCGCTGTCGACGTCGTAGTCGAGCCCGTAGAAGCGCTGCTGGTGCTCGGCGATCGCCTCGCGCAGCACCGGCAGACCGGGCCCGGGCGGGTACTGGTTGACCCCGGAGCGGATCGCGTCGACCGCGGCGTCGAGCACTTCGGGCGGCCCGTCGGTGTCGGGGAAACCCTGTCCGAGATTGATCGCACCGGTCCGGACCGCGAGCGCCGACATCTCGGCGAAGACGGTCGTCCCGAACGATGCGAGCTTGCTGGTGAGGGCGTGATCGACGGCAGCCACCCCGCCAGCGTACGGGTCGGCCGACGCCACCCCGAAGCGGCGACGTCAGGCGAGCGGCACCAGCTGGTCGGCGTCGTCGTCCGGGCGGGCGTCGGCGAGCACCGTCGGGATGCCCTCGCGCTTGGCCCGGTACATCGCGTCGTCGGCCGCTTCGAGCAGGCCGTCGAGGTCGTTGGCGTGCGCCGGCCAGATGGCGACACCGACGCTGACCTTGACGCGCAGCGACTCGGGAACGCCGTCGATCCGGGTGCGACCCCCGACGAGCTCGGCGATCTGACGGGCACGACGCACGCCCATCTCCTCGGCGGCGATGCCGGGCATCATCGCGACGAACTCGTCACCGCCCCACCGGGCGACGAGGTCGCCGTCGCGGACGGCGGACGCCAGACGACGACCGACCACGCGCAGCACCTCGTCACCGGCGGCGTGGCCCCACGTGTCGTTGATCTGCTTGAACCCGTTGAGGTCGAACAGCAGCATGCACACCGACTTCCCGGTGCGTTCGGCGCCGGCGAGGATCTCGACCGCTCGACGTTCGAACTCGCTGCGGTTCGCCAGTCCGGTCAGCCCGTCGAACGTCGCCCGCTCGCGGAGCGAGCGCTGCTCCACGATGAGCGTCGTCCCGGCGAGGAGGAACAGGACGAGGGCGAGGGCGGCGACGATGAGATAGAAGCGCTCCTCGTCGGTCGGCAACCGCACGCCGGAATCGGTCGTGGCGATCACGAAGGTGCCGGGAGCGGCGAGCACGCTCGCCGACGTCTGACGACGGGTGCCGTCGTCGGCGAAGGTGCCGACGCCCTGCGACATGCTGCTGGCTTCGACCTCGATCGAGTCGTCGGCACCCGTCCACACGGCGATGTCGGCGATGACACGGAGGGCGAGGTCGTCGCTGTCGACCGCGATCACGACGACGTCGTCGAGCGCGGTGACCTCGGTCGACGAACCGCCGGGTGTGAGATCGACGTTGCCGACCTCGGCGGCCAACGGCCCGTCGCAGACGTTGCGGTCGGCCGAGCCGGCGCACGCCGACACGTTCGGGTACGCCCGACGGACGGCGTCGACGGCGGCTTCGGGTTCTTCGGCGGACACCACGGCGACGGTGGCCGCCTCGACCAGGGCATCGACTCGTGCGGCTCCGACGTCGGCGGCTCGGGTGAGTCGCTCGTCGCGGATCTCGGCCACTTCCGATCGGCGTCCGACGTAGCCGACGGCGATCGCGACGAGGAGCACGAGACTGAGCACCACTGACGCACGTCGAACCACCCGCATGGTTCGTCATCGGCCACCGGCGGGCCGACCTGAACCGTTCGGAAATGACATTGCCGAAACTTTGCGAATCCGACCGCGCACTCACGCAATAGCGGTGTTCTTGGCCGCCTCCTGACGCGATTCGGCCGGCTCGTCACCCGGTCGGGCGACGCTCATCAGGCTGGCCGACGACCGGTCGCCGGTCAGCCGAGCGGGTTGCCGGCGTCGCTCGCGAGCAGTCGTTCGACCAGAGCGACGGCCTCGTCGTCGGCGCGTGCAGCAACGACCGAGCCGCCGTCGACGAGGAACCCTTGCCCCTCGCGTGCCTCGAACAGCGCACGATCGGTGTAGAGCCGAGGCTTGATCATCGCCGGGTCGCCCCGTTCCGGGCAGAACACCATGCAGTTGCCGCATTCGTTGCAGAGCTCACTGAACACGAGGTACTGCTGGCGTCCGTCCATGCCGTCGAGGCTGCGGATGTTGGTGAACGCGTCGTTCGGGCACACCGTGACGCAGAAGTTGCAGGCGACGCATCCGAACATCTGCAGATCGCTGTCGACCTCGCGGGGCAGCTTCGAGTTGCCGTCGAGGTGATAGGGCCCGATGCCCTCGCCGCGGATGTCGGCGACGTGCTGCGCACACGTCGTCGCGAAGCCGGCATCGGCGGCGTCGGCCTGGCGATGCTGCTTCCACGACGCCAGATCGGTGCAGCCGTCGTCGCGCACGGCCGCCGTGAGCGCCTTGAGCATCGGCGCCAATCGGCCGTAGCCGCCGGGCTTCAGCAGGTCGGAGCAGACGGTTGCCGGGTTGACGCCCATGGCGATCGCCTCGGGCAGGTTCTCCTTCGTGATGCCGGCCGAGAAGCTCACCATGACGTCGCCGTCGTGACCGGGGATCGCGAGTCGACCGGGGAGTGCCGTGGCCAGACGGTCGAGCAGCGTCGACGCCAACACGTGCAGGGGCGCGCCCGACAGGTACATCGGATCGTCGGGCATGAAGCCGCGGGTGTTGTCGACGACGAGGGTGTTGGTGAGCTTGATGCCGAAGCGACGGCCGCGCTGCTTCGCGTACTCGTTCAGTTCTTCGATCAGCTCGATGCCGCGTTCGAACTGGAGGTCGTCCGCGAAGGCCTGTTCCTTCACCGACACGTCGCGGTAGCCGAGTTCGTCGTTGACGATGCCGGCGACCGTTTCGTAGCCGAGCAGTGTCGGGTTCAGTTTGACGATCACGTCGAGGCCGTGTTCGTCGATCAGGTGCTTCGTGATCGACTCGATCTCTTCGGGTGGGCAGCCGTGGAACGTCGAGAGCGTCAGCGTGTCTGCGATGTGGGTCGAGAAGTCGAGGTCGGCGAGGGCGGCGAACGAGCCGCCCGCCTCGGCGATCTGCGGGCGGAGTGCGGCGATCTCGTCGGTGGCGTCGCGCATCCCGCGGATGAACCGGCTGACCTTGTCGCCGGAGATGCCGGCCAGGTCGTAGCCGACGCTCATGTCGAACACGTGCGGGCCGGGACCGTGCCCGGCGTCGTTGCGGAGGTGGTCGGCGAGCGGCTCCCAGTGCGACAGCATCTCGACCAGCATCGACGCCTTCACGTATTCGGTCAGGCTCTGCGGGACCGTGAGTTCCTGGCTCCACTCGATGTTGTACCCGATCGTCTGCATGTCGATGCAGGGGCGGGCGATCTCGAGATCGTCGAGCACCTGCACCGTCTTCAACTCGAACAGGCGGGAGCCGCCGAGCCAGGCGAGGACGATGTTCTCCGCGAGCTGGCTGTGGGGGCCGGCGGCCGGGCCGACCGGCGTCGCGCACGGGCGGCCGAGGAACTCGAAGCCGAGGTCGACGTCGGGGTCGGGCTGCCAGATGCGGGCGCTCGGGAGATCGAAGATCTTCTGACGGGTCGACCATTCGTGTTCGATGCGGCCGAGCAGCGTCGACAGCGACATCGGGGTGAGGGGTGCGGTGTCGTGGCTCATGTCAGTTCCTCGAGGGCTCGGAAGAGTCGTTGCGCCTGTTCGGCGGCCTTGGCGCGCACCTCGGCCTCGTCGACGCGGGTGGTGGTGCCGTTGCGCAGCACCGGCTCGCCGTCGACGTCGACGTCGATCGCGTTGACGGTCGTCGAGTAGGCGAGGTGCCAGGGGTCGAACGTCGGATAGCTCCACGTGACGGTGTCGGCGCGGGCTTCCGGGAACAGGTCCCAGCCGGCCGACAGCCACGCCCAGGCGTCGTCGGGCGACGCCGTGACGTCGGTCTCGCGTTGGCGGACGAACGCGAGGCGGAACTCGTCGAGCATGTCGGCGCCGATCCCGTCGGTGCCGAGCGCGACCGGGTTGTCGAAGCGGGTCGGCCGGGCGTAGCCGACCGCGTTGTTCATGTTCGAACGCGGGTTGTGGACGATCGTGCCCGACAGGCCGTGATCGTCGGGCAGGTGGACGCCGTGGATCAGGAGCCAGTCGTCGCGGGTCAGTCCGGCGAGCCGCTCGGGCGCATCGAGGTCGTCGGGTCCCTCGGCGACGTGGATGTGCACACCGACCCCGTGTTTCGCGGCCAGTTCGGCGGCGGCGGCCAGGGTGTCGTCACTGCAGGTGAACGAGGCGTGCACCCCGACCATGCCGCGGCCACCCTCGGACAGGAAGCGGTCGTTCTCGGCCAGGCCGCGGGCGGCACCGTCGGGGCCGTGGCGGTCGGTGACCCCGTACGCGCACGAGACGCGGACGCCGACCTCGGCACAGGCGTCGGCGAGGGTGGTCAGTGATCCTTCGATCGCGTTCGGCGACTCGTGGTGGTCGATGATCGCCGTGGTGCCGGCCTGCAGCGCCTCGACGGCGGCGAGCTTGGCCGACCATTCGAGCATCTCGAGATCGAGTGCTCGGTCGAGCCGCCACCAGACCTGTTCGAGCACCTGGAGGAAGTTCCGGGGCGTCGACGGCGGCGCCGGCATCCCGCGAGCGAGCCCGGAATAGAGGTGGTGGTGGGCACAGACCAGTCCCGGAGACACCCCCACGAACGTACCACCCGAGTTTTACGAACTGTTCAACACTCTGCGCGAGTACTCCGGGTCGGGTGTCGCACGGAACGGCGACGGAGTCGACGTTTCGGAAGATCACCCGACCCGGGAGTCTCCGGAGTCGGGTGATCTCCGGAAACGTCTCGGCTGCGCCTCCCCGTTCCCTGCGACACCCGACCCGGAGAAGCGGCTTGCGGACATGTAGATATCTTTATATATTGCTGCGATGGCATTGGCGGCCAAGACCACCATCGACGTGCTGCGGGCGATCGGGGAGGACACGCGCTTCCGGATCGTCCTGCTCCTCCACCACGGCGAACTCACCGTCTCCGATCTGACCGACATCCTCGGTCAGTCGCAGCCCCGCATCTCCCGGCACCTCAAGCTGCTCACCGAGGCGGGCGTCGTCGAGAAGCACCGCGAGGGCACGTGGGCGTTCTTCGACCTCGTCGCGACCGGCCCCGTGGCCGACACGGTGCGCGGCGTGATCGACGCCGTCGACCCCGACGATCCGGTCCTCGCCACCGACCTCGACCGGCTGGCGCTCGTCCGCAACCAGCGCGCCGCCACCGCCCAGGAGTACTTCGCGGCCATCGCCGAGCGTTGGGACGAGGAACGGTCGCTGCACGCGCCCGACGACGTCGTCGAGGCGGCGATCGTCGAGGCGCTCGCCGAGCGTCCGTACCACTCGGTCCTCGACATGGGCACCGGCACCGGCCGCATGCTCCAGCTCCTGATCGGCGACCGGCTCGACGTGCGGGCCATCGGTCTCGACAACAGCCACTCGATGCTCGGCGTCGCCCGAGCCAACCTCGAACGGGCCGAGGTGCACGGCGTCGACCTGCGCCAGGGCGACGTGTACAGCCCGCCCGTCGAACCAGGCTTCGATCTGGTGGTCGTCCATCAGGTCCTCCACTTCCTGCACGACCCCGCCCGGGCCGTGCACGAGGCCCGCCGTCTCCTCAACCCCGGCGGCCGACTCCTCATCGTCGACTTCGCGCCGCACGCGCTCGAGTTCCTCCGAACCGACCACGCCCACCGGCGGCTCGGGTTCCGCGACGACACGATCGTCGGCTGGCTCGAACAGAGCGGACTGCGATCCGACGAGCCACGCCGGATCGAGCCGCACCCCGGGGCGACGAACCCCGACGACGAACGCCTCGTCGTCACCCTGTGGCTCGCCCACGACGCCGCGCCCGCCGCCGGCACCCGCACCACGACCGACGCCGTCCCCGAGGGAGCGCTCCGATGACCACCTTCAGCTTCGAGGTCTTCCCGCCGAAGACCGACGCCGGCCTCGTTCAACTGGCCGAGGCGGTCGCCGAGCTCGAGCAGCTCCGACCGTCGTTCGTGTCGATCACGTACGGCGCCGGCGGATCGAGCCGCGATCGTTCGTTCGAGACCATCTCCACGGTCGCCCGACACGGCTCGACGATGGCGGCGCACCTCACGTGCGTCGGCCAGTCACGAGCCGATCTCGACGACGTCATCGACCGCTATCTGGCGCTCGGTGTCTCCCACGTGGTGGCGCTCCGTGGCGATCCGCCCGAGGGCATCGACGCCCCCTACCAGCCGCATCCTGATGGGTACACCTCGACCGCCGAACTCGTCGCCGCCGCCAAGGCGCGCGGCATCGAGCACGTGTCGGTGTCCGGGTACCCCGAGAAGCATCCGCAGTCGCCGTCCGACGATCACGACATGCAGATCCTCGCCGAGAAGGCGGCCGCCGGCGCCGACCGGGCGATCACCCAGATGTGCTTCGACACCGAAGCGACGATCCGCTGGATCGATCGGGTCCGGTCGGCCGGCATCGACATCGACATCGCGCCCGGCATCTTCCCGATCCATTCGTTCCCCGCCGTCGCACGTTTCGCCGCTCGGTGCGGGGCGTCGATGCCGGCCGACGTCGCCGAACGCTTCGCCGGACTCGACGACGACCCCGACACCACCGCCAAGGTCGGCGCCGAGTTCGCCGCCGAGCAGATCGCACGCCTCCGCGAACACGGCGTGCAGCACGTCCACCTCTACACCCTCAACCGGGCTCCGCTCGCCCGCGCCGTGACCGAGCAGCTCTGACAGGACCCAGCATGACGAACCCGACCTCTCTCCACGCCGCCGCCGCCGAGCGGATCCTCCTGCTCGACGGCGCCTCCGGCAGCGAACTCCAGCGGATGGGCATCACCGAGGCCGACCTGCGCGGCGGCCGGTTCGCCGACCTGTCGCAGTCGCTCGCCGGCAACAACGACCTGCTCGCCCTCTCGGCCCCCGACGTCGTCCGCCGGCTCCACGACTCGTACCTCGAGGTGGGCGCCGACATCCTCACCACCAACACCTTCTCGGGCACCACGGTCGCGCAGCGCGAGTACGGCCTCGACGACCCGGCGCTCATCACCGATCTCAACGTGGCAGCGGCGTCGATCGCCCGCGAGGCCGCCGATGCCGCAGCGAGCGACACCGGGCAGCCCCGCTGGGTCGCCGGCGCGATCGGACCGACCAACGTCACCCTGTCGATGTCGCCTCGGGTCGACGACCCGGGCTACCGCGCACTGTCGTTCCGCCACCTGGCCGAGGCCTATCGCGGACAGATCGAGGCTCTCATCGACGGCGGCGTCGACGTGCTGCTGGTCGAGACGGTGTTCGACACGCTCACTGCCAAGGCCGCCATCTGGGCGGCCCGTCGCCTCGAGGCCGACACCGGCAAGCACGTGCCGATGCTCATCTCCGGCACGATCACCGACCGATCGGGCCGCACCCTGTCGGGCCAGACCGCCGGCGCGTTCTGGCAATCGGTGCGCCACGCCGACCCGTTCGCCGTCGGACTGAACTGCTCGCTCGGCGGTGCCGACCTGCGGCCGTACGTCCAGGAGCTGTCCGGCTTGGCCGACACGCTCGTGATCGCGTACCCGAACGCCGGCCTGCCCAACGAGCTCGGCCAGTACGACGAGGCGCCGGAGACGACGGCCCGGATCCTCGGCGAGTTCGCACGCGACGGCATCGTCAACATCGTCGGCGGGTGTTGCGGCACGACGCCGGAGCACATCGCCGCCATCCGTGACGAGATCGCCGGCGCCGCGCCACGAGTCCCGGCCGACGCACCGCAGCAGCTGCGCCTGTCGGGCCTCGAGCCGTTCACGCTCAGCTCCGACATCCCGTTCGTGAACGTGGGTGAGCGGACGAACATCACCGGCTCGGCCCGTTTCCGTCGCCTCATCAAGGAAGGCGACTTCGACACCGCGCTCGACGTCGCCCGCCAGCAGGTCGAGAACGGCGCCCAGATCATCGACGTCAACATGGATGACGGCCTGCTCGACGGTGTCGAGACGATGACCCGGTTCCTGAACCTCGTCGCCGCCGAGCCCGACATCGCCCGCGTCCCGGTGATGATCGACTCGTCGAAGTTCGAGGTCATCGAGGCGGGCCTCGAGTGTGTTCAGGGCAAGTCGATCGTCAACTCGATCTCGCTCAAGGAAGGCGTCGAGCCGTTCCTCGCTCAGGCACGGGTCTGCCGTGATCACGGCGCCGCCGTCGTCGTGATGGCCTTCGACGAGGAAGGCCAGGCCGACACGTACGACCGGCGGGTCGAGATCTGCAGTCGGGCGTACGAACTGCTCACCACCGAGCTCGACTTCCCGCCGAGCGACATCATCTTCGACCCGAACGTGTTCGCCGTCGCCACCGGCATCGCCGACCACGACCGCTACGCGATCGACTTCATCGACGCCACGCGCGAGATCAGGCGCCGCTTCCCGCAGACCAACATCTCGGGTGGTGTGTCGAACCTGTCGTTCGCCTTCCGCGGCAACGAACCGGTTCGAGAGGCGATGCACTCGGCGTTCCTGTTCCATGCGATCGACGCCGGCATGCGGATGGGCATCGTCAACGCCGGTCAGCTGGCCGTGTACGAGCAGATCGACCCCGAGCTGCGCGAGCTGTGCGACGACGTGATCCTCGCCCGCCGGCCCGACGCCGGCGAACGACTGCTCGAGGCAGCCACGAAGTTCGCGAGCGACGGCAGTGAGACCGTCGACGTCGCCGCAGCCGAGTGGCGCTCGTGGGACGTCGACAAGCGACTCGAACACGCCCTCGTCAACGGCATCACCGACTTCATCGACGGCGACGTCGAAGAGGCCCGGACCCGCCTCGGCTCCCCGGTGTCGGTGATCGAAGGGCCGCTGATGGACGGCATGAACGTCGTCGGCGACCTGTTCGGTTCCGGCAAGATGTTCCTCCCCCAGGTCGTGAAGTCGGCCCGCGTGATGAAGCAGGCCGTCGCGTACCTCACCCCGTATCTGGAGGCCGAACGCGAGGCCAACGCCGGACCGTCCTCGAAGGCGACCGTGGTCGTCGCCACCGTCAAGGGCGACGTGCACGACATCGGCAAGAACATCGTCCGCGTCGTGCTCGAGTGCGCCAACTACCACGTCGTCGATCTCGGCGTGATGGTGCCCGCGCACACGATCCTCGACGCCGCGGAAGAACACAACGCGCAGATCGTCGGCCTGTCCGGCCTCATCACACCGTCGCTCGACGAGATGGTGAACGTGGCGAGCGAGATGGCGCGTCGTGGCATGACGACGCCGTTGCTGATCGGCGGCGCGACGACGAGCCGGATCCACACTGCGCTCAAGGTCACGCCCGCCTACGAGCAGGCGCCCGTCGTCTACGTGCCCGACGCGTCGCGTGCCGCCGGGGTGATCTCGAAGCTGCTCGGCAACGACGAGGCACGCCAGACGTTCCTCGGCGATCTCGACGCCGAGTACCAGCGCGTCGTCGAGGCCCACGAACGGGCCGAGGTCGAGCGTCGCCGACTGTCGATCGACGAGGCACGACGCAACGCCCCGTCGTACACGTTCGACGCGGCGTCGGTCGTGGCACCGACGTTCACCGGTGCCCGTGCGGTCGAGGGGCTCTCGGTCGCCGAACTCGTCGACTACATCGACTGGACCCCGTTCTTCCACGCCTGGGGTATCCGGGCGCAGTACCCCGGCGTGCTCACCGACGAGCGGACCGCCGAAGCCGCCGCCCCCCTGTTCGACGACGCTCGCCGCATGCTCGACCAAGCCATCGCCGAGGACTGGTTCGGCGTCCGAGCCGCCGTCGGGTTCTGGGAGGCGTACGGCGAGGGCGACGACATCGTGCTGCCCACCGTCGGTCGACGTCTCCACGGCTTGCGGCAGCAGCTCCAGCGTCGCGACAACAAGCCCAACATCGCGTTCGGCGACTTCGTGGCACCGGCCGACGCCGGGGTCACCGACCACGTCGGCGGGTTCGTCGTCACGGCCGGCCCGGAGGAGATCGCGATCGCCGAACGCTTCGAGGTCGCCGGCGACGACTACTCGGCGATCATGGTCAAGGCGGTCGCCGACCGCATCGCGGAGGCATTGGCCGAGTTCGTCCATCAGAAGGTGCGTCGCGAGCTGTGGGGCTACGCCCCCGACGAGTCGTTCGCACCGCAGGAGCTGATCGGTGAGCCGTACCGCGGCATCCGTCCGGCCCCCGGCTACCCGGCGCAGCCCGATCACTCCGAGAAGGACACCATCTTCGAGCTGCTCGACGCCGAGCGGCTCGCGGGTGTGTCGCTGACGGAGTCGTACGCCATGACCCCGGGTTCGTCGGTGTCGGGCCTGTACTTCGCGCACCCCGACAGCCACTACTTCGCCGTCGGCCGCCTCCAGCGCGATCAGGTCGCCGACTACGCCGACCGCAAGGGCATCACCCTCGCCGACGCCGAACGCCTCCTCGCCAGCACCCTCGCCTACC
>JBPEWX010000141.1:0-6217 GCA_052032235.1 Ilumatobacter sp.
CGACCCCCTCTCCCGCGAGACTGGCGCCATGCGTCTCGTCGTCGTCGCCCTGGCCGTCATCCTCGTGGGCTGCGGTGACGACTCGTCCGGTGATGCTCCCGAGGTCGTGGTCGACGTCGTCGCCGACGGGTTCGACGGGCCGACCCAGATCGGTCACGACGGGCGGGGCGGGTTCGTGTTGGCAGAACTGAACGGGGGAGAGGGCGACGGCACGGGACGGGTGCTACACCTCGAGTCGCTCGACGCCGAACCGTCGGTGCTCGTCGACGGGCTCCTCACCCCGACCGGTGTGGCCGTCGACGGCGATCTGCTGTGGATCATGGAGCGCCGAACGCTGAGCGTCGCCTCCCTCGACGACCCGTCCGATCGACGCATCGTGCTCGACGATCTGGCGTTCAACGGGCGGTCGGAGGGCACGATCAGCGCCGTCGATGGCGGGGGCATCGTGTTCGACACCTCGGGCCGACGCGACGGCGGTGCACTCGAGCCCGGCTCGGGCCGGTTGTTCTTCCTCGCCGGTCCCGACGTGGAGCCCGACGAGTTCGCGGTCGGCTTCAAACACGCCTACGCCCATGCGCCGCTCGGCGACGGTCGCTGGCTCGTCACCGAGGTCTCCGACGGGCGCCTCGACGACGTGCGCCCGCCCGACGAGCTGATGATCGTCGAGCGGGGCGACGACTTCGGCTATCCCCGCTGCATCGGCGACCGAATCGCCGTCGCCGAGACCGGCGGGACCGAGGACGAGTGCGATGCCGGTCCGCCGTCGCTCGCCCTGTTCGAGCCCCAGGCGACACCGACCGGCGTGGTGGTCGCACCGTGGGACGACGAAACGGCCCTGGTCGCGCTGTGGGTGCGGGGCGAGATCGTGTCCGTCCCGGTCGAACCCGGCGACGAACCGCACGAACCTGCGGTCGTCGTCGACACGATCGAGCGGCCACAGCATCTGCTCGTCGACGGCGACCGCGTGCTCGTCACCGACCATGAATCAGGGCGGATCCTCGCCCTCGAACCGGGTTGATCACCTTCCTGACCTGGGCCTTCGTCCCGAAACGGCCGAGAACGCTTGACATCCGGCTCCGATTTCCTTACCGTGTGCCGCAATTCGACGCCCAGCCGGGAGGCCAGGGCCGGTTCGATGCAGAGACGCCCGCACCGCAGCGGTTGACGATCCTGTGACGATCAGGATAGGATCGCCTGTTGCCGTGCGTCGTTGTGCCTCTTTTCCTTTCCAGGCCGGGGACTTCGCGCGCGCCCTCATCCACGCCGACAACATCGAGGTGATCTGTGGCTACTCGCTCGACCTCTCGTGAGCGTTACTCGTTCGCGAACCTGGACGAACCCCTCGAACTGCCTGACCTGATCGCGATCCAGCGCGAGAGCTTCACGTGGTTCATGGAAGAAGGGCTCGCGAATACCTTCCGCGACATCAGCCCCATCAAGGACTTCTCCGAGGCGCTCCAGCTCGAGCTCGAGTTCGACCCGTTCGACGAAGACCTGCGCCCCCCGCCGAAGTTCACGGTCGAGGAGTGCAAAGAGAAGGACATGACCTACAGCGCGCCGATCTTCGTGCGCGCCCGGTTCATGAACCGCAACACGGGTGAGATCAAGGAACAGACGGTCTTCATGGGCGACCTGCCCGCGATGACCGACAAGGGCACCTTCATCATCAACGGCACCGAGCGCGTCGTCGTGTCGCAGCTCGTCCGCAGCCCCGGCGTCATCTTCGAGCCGGGTGAGCGCTACCGCCTGCGTAACCTCACCAAGCACCAGCTCGTCAAGGGCACCATCCACCCGTACCGCGGTGAGTGGATGGAGTTCGACGTCGAGCACCGCCCCGGCAAGGACGTCACCTGCGGCACCCGCGTCGCCCGCAAGCGTCGCCTCGGCATCTTCACCCTCCTGCGTGCCCTCGGCTACGACGAGGAGAACGCCCCCGGGTTCCTCGACCGGTTCGTCGCCGAGTTCGACTTCCTCGAGGGTCAGTGGGACAAGGAGCGCGACATCGCGCCGACCCAGGACGAAGCACTCGTCGAGATCTACAAGCGTGCCCGCCCCGGCGAGCCGCCCACCGTCGAGTCGGCCAAGGCCTACTTCCGCAACGCGTTCTTCGAGAACCGTCGCTACGACCTGAGCCGTGTCGGCCGCTACAAGCTGAACCGCAAGCTCGGTGACGAGGTCGAGAAGGTCGCCGAGCAGTTCGGTCTGCTCGGTCACACCAACAGCGAGGGCGAGCCCCTCGTCGACCTGCCCGAAGAAGGCCAGCACGTGCTGACCAAGATCGAGGTCCTCGCCGCGGTCACCTACATGCTGAACCTCGTCAAGCAGGAGCCCGGCTACCGCCTCGACGACCAGGACCACTTCGCGAACCGCCGCATCCGCTCGGTCGGCGAGCTGATCCAGAACCAGGTGCGCATCGGTCTGAGCCGCATGGAGCGTGTCGTGCGTGAGCGCATGACGACCCAGGACGTCGAAGCGATCACCCCGCAGACCCTGATCAACATCCGCCCCGTCGTGGCGGCGATCAAGGAGTTCTTCGGCACGTCGCAGCTGTCGCAGTTCATGGACCAGGTCAACCCGTTGTCCGGCCTGACCCACCGCCGTCGCCTGTCGGCGCTCGGCCCCGGTGGTCTGTCGCGTGAGCGTGCCGGCTTCGAGGTGCGAGACGTCCACTTCTCGCACTACGGCCGCATGTGCCCGATCGAGACGCCGGAAGGTCCGAACATCGGTCTGATCGGTGGTCTGTCGACCTTCGCCCGCGTCAACGAGTTCGGGTTCATCGAGACGCCGTACCGCAAGATCGAGAACGGCAAGGTCACCGGCGAGATCGTCTACATGGCCGCCGACGAAGAAGAGAAGTACGTCGTCGCCCAGGCGAACACGCCGATCAACCCCGACGGCACCTTCCGCGACGATCGAGTGCTCGTGCGCCGGTCGCCGCAGGCCGCCAGCCTCGACGACCTCCGCAAGATGCTCGAACAGGAGAGCTTCTTCGGTGCGACCACCGACATCGGCTACGTCCCGCCGACCGAGGTCGACTACATGGACGTCAGCCCGAAGCAGATCGTCTCGGTCGCCACGGCGCTGATCCCGTTCCTCGAGCACGACGACGCCAACCGGGCCCTGATGGGTGCGAACATGCAGCGCCAGGCCGTCCCGCTCCTGCGGGCCGAGGCGCCGTACATCGGCACCGGCATCGAAGACCGCGCCGCCCGCGACGCCGCCGACCTGATCCAGGCCGCCGACGACGGCGAGGTCGTCGAGGTCACCGGCGCCACCATCACCGTGCAGTACAAGACGCTCGGCAAGAAGGTCTACGGCCTGTCGAAGTTCCGTCGCTCCAACCAGGACACCTGCATCAACCATCGCCCCCGGGTGACCGAGGGCGACAAGGTGAAGAAGGGCACCGTCCTGGCCGACGGCCCGTCGACCGATCACGGCGAACTGGCCCTCGGCAAGAACCTCCTCGTGGCGTTCATGCCCTGGGAGGGGTACAACTTCGAGGACGCCATCATCTTGTCGGAGCGCCTCGTGCGCGACGACGTGCTGACGTCGATCCACATCCACGAGCACGAGGTCGACGCCCGCGACACCAAGCTCGGCCCCGAAGAGATCAGCCGTGACATCCCGAACCTGAGCGACGACATCCTCGCCGACCTCGACGACCGCGGCATCATCCGCGTCGGCGCCGAAGTCGGCCCGGGCGACGTCCTCGTCGGCAAGGTCACCCCGAAGGGCGAGACCGAGCTGACGCCGGAAGAGCGACTGCTCCGTGCGATCTTCGGTGAGAAGGCCCGCGAAGTCCGCGACACCAGCCTCAAGGTGCCCCACGGTGAGCAGGGCAAGGTCATCGACGTCAAGGTGTTCAACCGTGACGACGGTGACGAGCTGCCCCCGGGCGTGAACCAGCTGGTCCGTGTCTACGTGGCCCAGAAGCGCAAGATCTCCGTCGGCGACAAGCTCGCCGGCCGCCACGGCAACAAGGGCGTCATCTCCAAGATCCTCCCCGTCGAGGACATGCCCTACACCGCCGACGGCAGCCCGGTCGACATCATCCTCAACCCGCTCGGCGTGCCGAGCCGCATGAACGTCGGTCAGGTGCTCGAGTCGCACCTCGGCTACTGCGCACGTTGGGGCTGGACGAACCCGGACGGCAACCAGGTCGGTGACGACCCCATCCGTGGCACCGAGCGCAAGACGCGCCCGACCACCCAGCCGGCCACCTTCATCGCCACCCCGGTGTTCGACGGCGCCAACTGGGACGAAGAGGAGAAGTCGGGCAAGCACCCGACCATCCAGACCATCTTCGAGAACCTCAACGCCGAAGGCGCCGCCGGTCAGCGACTGATCGGCACCAACGGCAAGCAGTACCTGTACAACGGCCGCACCGGCGAGAAGTACGACCAGCCGATCACCACCGGCTACATGTACATCCTGAAGCTGGCGCACCTGGTCGACGACAAGATCCACGCCCGCTCCACCGGCCCGTACTCCATGATCACCCAGCAGCCGCTCGGCGGTAAGGCCCAGTTCGGTGGCCAGCGCTTCGGTGAGATGGAGGTGTGGGCACTCGAGGCGTACGGCTCGGCCTACTGCCTGCAGGAGCTGCTCACGATCAAGTCCGACGACGTGCTCGGCCGCGTGAAGGTCTACGAAGCGATCGTCAAGGGCGACAACATCCCCGAACCGGGTGTGCCCGAGAGCTTCAAGGTCCTCATGAAGGAGATGCAGGCACTCTGCATCAACGTCGAGGTGCTCGGCGACGACGGCCGCGAAATCGAGATGCGTGATCTCGACGACGAGGTCTTCCGTGCCGCCGAAGAGCTCGGCATCGACATCTCCCGGCCCGAACGCGGGACCGACGAAGACGACGCGCGTCGCGCCGCCGAGCGCGCTGCCCGCTGACCAGGACTGACGAGAGAGACAAGGACACAACGCACATGCTCGACGTCAACATGTTCGACCAGCTCAAGATCGGGCTGGCCACCGCCGACCAGATCCGACTCTGGAGCCACGGCGAAGTCAAGAAGCCGGAGACGATCAACTACCGCACGCTCCGTCCCGAGAAGGACGGCCTGTTCTGCGAGAAGATCTTCGGCCCCACCCGCGACTGGGAGTGCTACTGCGGCAAGTACAAGCGCGTCCGGTTCAAGGGCATCATCTGTGAGCGCTGCGGCGTCGAGGTGACCCGTTCCAAGGTCCGTCGCGACCGCATGGGCCACATCGAGCTGTCGGCTCCCGTGGTCCACATCTGGTACCTCCGCGGCACCCGCTCGTGGCTCGCCTACCTCCTCGCCGGCATCGAGCCGAAGGAAGAGCTCAAGGCCAAGCAGCTCGAGAAGGTCATCTACTTCGCCGCCAACCTGGTCACCTGGGTCGACGAGGACAAGCGCCACGAAGACCTCGAGAGCCTCGAGGCCGAGTACCTCGAAGAGCGTGACGAGATCCGCAAGGAGCTCGAGCTCGCCATCGACCGTCGCTACAAGGAGCTCGAAGAGGAAGCCGAGGCCGCCGAGGCCGAGGGCACCGACACGAAGAAGCTCAAGCGCGAGGCCGAGAAGGAAGTCGAGGCCATCCGTGAGCGCTACGAGATGGAGCTCGACCTGGTCGAGCGCGCCTGGGACGAGTTCAAGGGCCTGCACAGTCGCAAGATCCTCGAAGACGAGATGCTGTGGCGCGAACTGCGCGACAAGTACGGCGACTACTTCGAGGGCGGCACCGGCGCCGACGCCATCAAGCAGCTCATCGATCGCATCGACTTCGACGAAGAAGAAGTGAAGCTGCGGGCCGCGATCGACCCGCAGGACGGCCAGAAGCCCCTCAGCGCCCAGCGCAAGCAGAAGGCGATCAAGCGGCTCAAGATCGTCGCGTCGTTCAACCGTCGCGACGAGCACGAGCGCCGCATCAACGACCCGAAGGCGATGATCCTCGACGTCGTGCCGGTGATCCCGCCCGAGCTGCGCCCGATGGTGCAGCTCGACGGTGGCCGCTTCGCGACCTCCGACCTCAACGACCTGTACCGCCGGGTCATCAACCGCAACAACCGCCTGAAGCGCCTGCTCGACCTCGGTGCGCCCGAGATCATCGTCAACAACGAGAAGCGCATGCTCCAGGAGGCCGTCGACGCCCTGTTCGACAACGGCCGTCGCGGGCGCCCGGTCACCGGACCGGGCAACCGTCCGCTCAAGTCGCTGTCCGACATGCTCAAGGGCAAGCAGGG
>JBPEWX010000142.1:0-4059 GCA_052032235.1 Ilumatobacter sp.
CTCGAGAAGGTCATGCAGTCGGGCAAGCCGCTCGTCATCGTCTCCGAAGACATCGAGGGCGAGGCGCTCGCCACCCTCGTCGTCAACAAGATCCGTGGCACGTTCCAGTCGGCCGCCGTCAAGGCCCCCGGCTTCGGTGAGCGTCGCAAGGCGATGCTGCAGGACATCGCCACCCTCACCGGTGGTCAGGTCATCAGCGAAGACGTCGGCCTCAAGCTCGACGCGACCACGCTCGACCTGCTCGGCACCGCGAAGCGCGTCGTCATCACCAAGGACGAGACGACGATCATCGAGGGCGCCGGCGACGAAGCCGACATCGCCGGTCGCATCAGCCAGATCAAGTCCGAGATCGAGAACACCGACTCCGACTACGACCGCGAGAAGCTCCAGGAGCGCCTCGCCAAGCTGACCGGCGGCGTCGCCGTCCTCAAGGTCGGCGCGGCCACCGAGGTCGAGCTCAAGGAGAAGAAGCACCGCATCGAAGACGCGGTGAGCACCACCAAGGCCGCCATCGAAGAGGGCGTCGTGCCCGGCGGTGGCGTTGCGCTGGTTCGCTCGCTCGACGCCGTCGAGGCCGCCGCCAAGGCGCTCGAGGGTGACGAGGCGACCGGTGCCCGCATGGTCGCCAAGTCGCTGACGGCCCCGCTGAAGCAGATCGCCGAGAATGCCGGCATGGAAGGCGGCGTGGTCATCAACCGCGTGCGCGAGCTGAGCGGCAACGAGGGCCTCAACGCCGCCACCGGCGTCTACGAAGACCTCGTGCAGATCGGCGTCATCGACGCCGCCAAGGTGACCCGCTCGGCGCTGCAGAACGCTGCGTCGATCGCAGCCCTGTTCCTCACCACCGAGGCCATCGTCGCCGACAAGCCCGAAGACGACGACCACGGCCACGGTCACGATCACGACTTCTGATCACTGATCTACCCCGCATGTGAACGAGCCCGGGCTTCGGCCCGGGCTCGTCCGCGTGTCAGCGCAGTTTCGCGACGATGCGTTCGATGGTGCCGAGGGCTCGCGTGGTGACGGGTTCGCCTGCGAGGCGTTGGATGCGGCCGCCCGGGTCGTGCGGTTGGCGGTCGGGCCATGCCCTCGTGACGCTGAACAGCTCGCGCTGTCCCGCAGCGAACACCGACCAGTCACCGTTGGCCGCCTCCATGGGCAACTCGATCGATGGCGGCACCTCGTCGCCGAAGAACGTGACGAGTCGTGCGGACACCTCGTCGAACGGCTCGGTGGCGAACGGGTCGTTGTCGAGCAGTGCCTGCAACTCGTCGAGGCTGCGCACGTACAGCGGCGTCTCCCGGCCGAGCAGCTCGTGCAGATCGGCCTCGACGGCAGCGCTCACCGCCTCGGCGTCGTCGGCGCGGAACGACACGTTGCCGGTGCTCATGTACGACGTCGCGTCGGTAGCACCCGCCCGCTCGAACATGTCGAGGAGCACCGGGCGATGGAGGCCCTCTCGCCCGATCATCACGGCGCGCACGAACGCGACGTGGAGCGGCGGCACGTCAGTCGCCGTCGATGAGCTCGTCGATCGCGTCGGCGGCGTCGTCGAGGATCGTGTCGTCGAAGACGGTGTCGTCGACGGTTGCATCGTCGATGCCCAACCAGACGAGCATCCCGCCGAACGCGGCGACGATCGGGATGATCACGAACACCCACACCTGGCCGATGGCAGTGGGGTCGGTGTCGGCGAAGACGGCAGCGCCGAGGCTCCGAGCCGGGTTGGCGGCGAAGCCGGAGATCGGCAGCAGGAACAGTGCGCCGACCGTGACGGCGAGGCCGGTGAACGCAGCCACCGTCGCCTCCGATCGTTCCCGACTCACCGCCGACAGGAGGACCACGGTGATGACGATCCCGATCACGAGTTCGGCGGCGATGACGGTCCCGAGCGTCGAGAAGCCCGTCAGCTGGACCCCGACGTCGCTCGTGGGTTCCCAGCCGTTGCTGCCCACCGAGAACCGGGTGGCGTCGTTCATGCCCCAGATCGCAGCCGCCCCGGCGATGCCACCGAGCACCTGTCCGATCAGATCGGTCACGAGCTGGTGGCCGGTGATGCCGCGTGCGAAGAACAAGGCGAGCGAGAACATCGGGTTCGCGACGGCGCCGATCACGCCGATCGCGAGGGCGGTCGCCGCACCGAAACCGACCGCCACGCCGACGGTGCCGACGGCGTCACCGCCGAGGATCATCAGACCGGGACCCGCCAACATCACGAGCACCGTGCCGACGAACTCGGCGAACACATTCCGGAGGTCGACCGAATCGCCCATTGTCGGCGAGCGTAGCCTGACCGTTGTGATCGCCCTCGTGACCTGTGCCGACGCCCGCGACCTCGACACCGACCTGCCGCTCCTCATGGCCGAACTCGGGGGCGACGCCGACGTCGCGGTCTGGGACGACCCGTCGGTCGACTGGTCGACGTACGACGCCGTGATCGTCCGCTCCGCCTGGGACTATCCCCAGCGTCGGGACGAGTTCATCGCCTGGGCTCGTCGGGTCGCGTCCACGACATCGCTGTGGAACCCGGTCGAGGTGCTCGACTGGAACACCGACAAGCGCTATCTCGACCGCCTCGCGGCCTCCGGCATCGCCACCGTCCCGACGACGTTCGTGTCGCCCGGCGAATCGCCGACGCCCGATCTGCTCGGCGGTGACGTCGTGGTCAAGCCGACCGTCGGCGGTGGCTCGAGGGGCGTTCAGCGCGTCACGGACGATGCGGCGGCGGCAGCAGCCCACGTCGCGGCGCTGCACGCCGACGGGTACGTGGCGATGATCCAGCCGTATCGGGCGAACATCGACGCCGACGGAGAGACGGGTCTCGTCTACCTCGGCGGTGCGTACAGCCACGCCTTCGAGAAGTCGGCGATCCTCGCCGCACCGATCGAATGGGAGGGGTCGCTCTACGTGAAGGAGAAGATCGTCGCACGCACGCCGACCGCGGAACAGCGCACCCTCGCCGATCACATCGTCGCCGGGCTGCCTCCGACTGCGTACGCCCGCATCGATCTCGTCCCGGGTGCCGACGGTCCCGAACTGCTCGAACTCGAGTTGACCGAGCCGTCGCTCTTCCTCGACACCGACCCGGGCGCCCCGGCGCGGGCCGCCGCAGCGTTCCGGAGTCTGGCCTCGTGAGCCGTCGACGCACCGAGCGCCTGATCGTCACCAAGGTGACGGCCGATGGTGCCCGGCGCGGCCCCGACCGGTTGATCGTCGAAGAACCGATGACGATCCAGCTCGACGGCACCACCGTCAGCACGACGATGCGAACGCCCGGTCACGACTTCGAGTTGGCGGTCGGCTACTGCCACACCGAAGGCCTGCTCGCCGGGGCGCCCGTCGAGGCGATCAAGTACTGCGGCACCGGCAGCGCCGTCGAGACCGAGTTCAACGTGGTGTCGGTCGACACGCTCGGCCGGGCGCCGGCACCGACGCCCCGGTTGGGCACCACCTCGTCGAGCTGTGGGTGGTGCGGCAGCGACCAGATCGACGAGTTGACCGAGCGACTCGCCCCGCTCGGGCCGACTGAGCCGTTCGACCTCGACGTGCTGGCCGGCGTCCCCGACGCGGTGCGCGACCAGCAGGAGCTGTTCGGCGACACCGGAGCGGTGCACGCCGCCGCCGCGTTCGATCGCACCGGTGCCGTGCGACTCGTGCGCGAGGACGTCGGGCGTCACAACGCCGTCGACAAGGTCGTGGGTGCGATGCTGCTGGCGGGTGAGCTGCCTGCCACCGACCTCGGGCTGTTCGTGAGCGGCCGCGCCAGCGTCGAGATGGTGCAGAAGGCGTGGGCTGCCGGCTTCGCCGCCGTCGTCGCCGTGAGTGCGCCGACGGCGCTGGCCGTGTCGGCCGCCCGGCGCGCCAACCTCCTGCTGGCCGGCTTCGTCACCGGCGACACCTTCAACGTCTACAGCCCCGAACGCCTCTGACACAGCCGGGTCGGGTGTCGGAGGGAACGGCGACGGAGAGGAACCGGGTCGGGTGTCGGAGGGAACGGCGACGGAGTCGACGTTTCCGCAGATCACCCGACTCCGGCGACGGCAGTGCGTGTTCGGGTCG
>JBPEWX010000143.1:0-9504 GCA_052032235.1 Ilumatobacter sp.
GGAGCTTCTCGGCCGGGGCGGCGTCGAGGCTCTTCTTGACGTCGCCGGCGCCGTGGATGGCGTCCCAGAACATCTGGTGCAGGTTCGGGAACTGGGCGAAGTGGTCGGGGGTGAAGAAGTCGGCCCACAGCACCATCAGGTGATGCTTGACCTCCTCGGCGCGCTGCTCCTTGACCATGATGCAGCGGGTCTTGAAGTGCTCGTCATCGGAGTCGTGGTACTTCTGGATGGTCTTCAGACACGACAGGGCCTCGATCTTGGCCTGCGCCGGGTCGTAGACACCGCAGTAGAGGTCGCAGTGAGCGTGGGCCTCGGTCGCATTGGCGAACAGACGGCTGAGCATCGATTTCTCCTTCATCGAGGGGACGGTTACCCCGCAACCTACACTCACAAACGTGGCGACAGGGCAACCCGGCCGAACTTGGCCGATCCGCCGCTTCCAGGTCGTCGAGGCGTCGATGGAACCGACCCTCCGGCCCGGTGACGGACTCCTGGCGGTCCGATCGAGCCGAGCCCGACGTGGCGAGATCCGGGTCTTCGAGCACCCGATGCGGCCCGGCTTCTGGCTCGTGAAACGCGTCGATCACGTGCGCGGCGACCGGTTCGAAGCGGTCTCCGACAACCCCGACGCCGGTGCGGTCGACTCCCGCGCGTTCGGCGACGTGCCGATCGCCGGCTCGTACCGCGTCGTGTGGACCGTCTCCGCCCGCCGGTGACAGACTCCCGGCCATGGCGATCTACCTGTGCCACACCGATCCCGATCTCTACGAGCACGACGCCGACGTCGTCGCCGTACGGCCGGGTGCCGTCGCCCTGAGCCGCTCGGCGTTCCATCCCGGTGGCGGCGGGCAGGTGAGCGACATCGGCGCGATCGAGTGGTCGGGCGGTCGTGCCGCGGTCACCCACGTCGAACTCGACGGCGACACCTGGTGGCACGTCCTCGACGACGCCACTGCCGAACCGAGCGGCGCCGTGCAGGTCACCGTCGACGCCGACCACCGCCTCGGCGTGGCCTCGCTCCACACCATGAGCCATGTGCTCAACGCATTCGTCTTCGACGAGTTCGCCGGCGCCCTCGTCACCGGTGCCCAGATCACCGGCGACGGCAAGGGCCGGATGGACTTCGACCTCCCCGAGGTCGACAACGACCGCCTCCGTGCGCTCACCGACCCGATCAACGAGGTGATCGCCCGGGGCCTCACCGTCGACTCGATCTACGTCCCCGTCACCGAAGCCACACCCGAGAGCGGCCTCATGCGCAGCAAGTCGGTCGCACCGCCGCCCACCGACGACGGCACCTTCCGCGTGATCGACATCGACGGCGTCGACCGCCAGGCCTGCGGCGGCACCCACCTCACCAACACCGGCCAGTCCCGGCCGATCGTCATCACCAAGGTCGAGAACAAGGGCCGCCACAACCGACGTGTCCGCTTCCAGTTCGCCGACGCCTGATCCACAGGACGTCCATCCGCTCGTCGCCGAACCGACCGCGGTGCGGGGCACGATCAGCTCCGTCGCGTTCGAGTCGGGCGACCGGTTCGTCGTCGGGAACTGGCATCGCTCCCCCGTCGGCCGCCTCGTCGACGTCATGTGGGTCACGACCGACGGCACCCGCCGCCTCCTCGTGAACGACGAGCGAGCCGCCGAGTTCATCACCGCCATCTACGCGTTCGACGAGGTCCACGTGGCACCCCTGACCGTCGACGGCGACGCCACCCACACGCACGTGTCCGGTCACGGGCTCCATCTCTCGATGACGGCGGGCCGCCGCCGCCCGATCCCGTTCCCACGGCCGCGCTGGGTCACCCGCTGGGTCGAAGCGCCGATCGCCCGTCGCTTGATGGGCGTCGAGACCTACGGCGTCAGCCCGACCGGTGTGCGGGAGTGGTACCAGTCACGCGGCTGGAGCTGGATCACCGAGGCATCGGGAACCCTCGACGATGTCGACCTCGGCGCCGTCGTCCCGATCCGCAAGCCGGTCGGTGTCGGCTTCAGCGACCCGCCCGAACGCCCGTCGATCGTCACGGTCCACGTCGCCATCCACCCACCGGCGCGCTGAACGCCGGATCGGTGCGACTCAGCGGCGACGGGCGACGAGGGTCGCCTCACCGTCGAGTTCGACGTGGCGCTCGATCGTCACGTCGAGCTCGCGGAACGCATCGACCAGCTCACCCGGCGGGGCATGGAACTCGCCGCCCTCACCGTCGAGCCCGACCTGTGACAGCACGGTGATCACCAGCACACCACCCGGCTCGAGCATGTACACCAGCTGCTCGTACAGGTCGGGGTCGCGGAACCGCTGGCAGATCACGAGTGAGCAACTGTTCCCGACATCGCTCGGCAGCCCCTCGTCGAGATCGATCACCCGCGAATCGATCCGGTCGCGCACCCCGAGTTGCACGGCAGCGGAGTTGAGGGCGGTGATCGCCACGTCGGACGCATCGACGGCGACCACGTCGAACCCGTTCTGCGCAGCCCACAACGACTGGGCGCCCAATCCGCACGCCACGTCGAGACAGCGCCCGCGCTCGAGTCGCACCCCACCGAGGCCCTTCGGCATCGACGGGTCGCCGGTGAGCTTGCCGTCGTACCGTCCGTTCCAGCGCTCTGCGTCCGCCTGCACCGGGCCATCTTCGCAGGTCACCGCTACCCTCGGCCCCATGCAGATCGTGTCGGCCCTCTTCGTCGAGAACTTCGAGATGCGACAGGCTCCCGGCCCGTCCACCAGGCTCGACCTCACCGGCGCCATGTTCTCGATGGCCGCCCCCGAACCGGCCCCGCTCACCATCTCGCCCCACCTCGTGGCGCTCATCTTCTGTCCGGAGGGCGAGACGGGCCAGGGCGTGTTCGAGGTGATCTTCCGCCCCGACCTCGACGATCCCGAGCGCCCCGACGCCGGCGAGCACCTGGCCCGCAACGTCAGCCCGTTCAACGTCGAACCCGGCAAGTTCACCTACCGCCTGGTGCGCGGCGAACTCGAGTTCCCCGACTACGGGCAGGTGTTCGCCCATTGCCGCGTCGACCGCGGCCCCTGGCACGTCGTGCCGTTCACCCTGCTGCCGCCCGCCGCCTGACGCGATCGGCCCATGTCGGGTCGCGCCCGCGGCCAGTAGTGTCGGAGGTGATGCCTCTCACCCCCGAACTCGACCGCGACGCCGTCAATCTGATCCGTGGGTTCGCCATGGACGCCCCGCTCGCCGCCAACAGCGGCCACCAGGGCACCGCGATGGCGCTCGCTCCGTTGGCCCACGTCCTGTACAGCCGGGTGATGAAGTTCGACCCGGCCGACCCGAACTGGCCCGACCGCGACCGGTTCGTCCTGTCGGCAGGCCACGCGTCGATCCTCCAGTACTCGATGCTGTACCTGAACGGCATCGGCCTCGAACTCGACGACATCAAGGCATTCCGCCAGTTCGAGTCGAAAACGCCGGGTCACCCCGAGGCCGGCCACACCGCCGGCGTCGAGGTCACCACCGGTCCGCTCGGCCAGGGCTTCGCCAACGCCGTCGGCATGGCACTCGCCGAACGCATCCTGTCGGAGAAGTTCGGCACCGACGCCGTCGACCACCACACCTTCGTCATCGCCGGCGACGGCTGCCTGATGGAAGGCGTATCGCACGAGGCTGCGTCGCTCGCCGGACACCTGCAGCTCGGCAAGCTCGTCTGCATCTACGACGACAACCACATCACGATCGACGGCGAGACCGACCTCGCCTTCAGCGACGACACCCCCGCCCGCTTCCGCGCCTACGGCTGGGACGTCGTCGACCTCGGTGAGATCGCGAACGACCTCGACGCCCTCGAGGCCGCGCTCGAAGCGGCGAAGCAGACCGATCGACCCTCGCTGCTCGTGCTGCGTTCGCACATCGGCTTCCCCTCCCCCGACCACACCGACGACCACGAGGCCCACGGTCTCGCGTTCGACGCCGGCGACGTGACCCGCACCAAGGCGGTCATGGGGATCCCCGACGAACCGTTCTGGGCACCGAGCGAGGTCGTCGACGCCTACCGCGGCGCAGCCGCCGAGCGCGGCACCGCCGCCCGCTCCGCCTGGGAAGCCCGCGCTGCCGACACGATCGAATCGCCCGAGTGGGCGGCCTGCTGGAACCAGACCGGCCTCGACGGCTGGGACGCCGACCTGCCCACCTACGACCAGGGCGACAGCGTCGCCACCCGCAAGGCGATCAACGCCGCCTTCAACGCCACCCTCGACAAGATCCCCGGTCTCGTCTCCGGCGCCGCCGACCTCACGGGCAACACCGGCACCAAGCTGAACGATCAGACGACCAACGCGGCGGATGCGCCGGGCGGACGCCAGATCGCCTACGGCGTGCGCGAGCACGGCATGGGTTCGGCCATGGTCGGCATGGCCCTCCACGGCGGCGTCATCCCGATCGGCGGCACGTTCTTCGTGTTCCTCGACTACATGCGTCCGCCGGTCCGCCTGTCGGCGCTGTCGCACGCCAAGGCGGTGTTCGTGTTCACCCACGACTCGGTCGGCGTCGGCGAGGACGGCCCGACCCACCAGCCGGTCGAACACCTCGCCACCCTGCGGGCCATCCCCGATCTCCACGTCATCCGGCCCGCCGACGCCAACGAGACGATCGCCGCATGGGTCGACACGGTCCGTCACGACGGACCGACCGCACTCGTGCTCAGCCGCCAGAACATCACCGTCGTCACCGACGGTTCGGCCGTCGAGCGCGGCGCCGGCATCGTCCGCTCCGCCGACGACCCCGACATCGTGCTCGTCGCCACCGGCAGCGAAGTCGCCTTGTGCGTCGAGGCCGCCGAACGCCTCGCCGCCGACGGCACCAAGGCCCAGGTCGTGAGCATGCCCTCGTGGGACCGCTTCGACCAGCAGGACGCCGACTTCACCGACACCGTGCTCCCGATCGGCGTGCCGACACTCGCCGTCGAGGCCGGCGTCGAACTCGGCTGGCACAAGTACGCCGACGACGTCGTCAGCATCGAACGTTTCGGTGCGAGCGCTCCCGGCAACGTCGTCATGGAGAAGCTCGGTCTGAACGTCGACGACGTCGTCGCCCGTGCCGCCGAGCTCGTCGAACTGCTCGCCGACTGACCCAGCGCCCACCATCGAACGACAGGAAAGAACCCACCCATGAACCGACTCCAGTCACTCTCGAACGACCAGGGCCAGAGCCCGTGGCTCGACAACCTGAAGCGCAGCTACCTCACCTCCGGCGAACTCGCCGACCTGCGCGACCGCGGCGTGCGCGGCCTCACCAGCAACCCGTCGATCTTCCAGAAGGCGATCCAGGGTTCGGCCGACTACGACGAGCAGTTCCGTGAACTCGCCGGCGACGAGCACCCCGTCATCGACGACTACTGGGCGATGGTCCTCGCCGACATCCACGGCGCCTGCGACGTCTTCTCCCGCGTGTACGACGAGACCGACGGGCTCGACGGCTACGTGTCGGTCGAGGTCGACCCGAGCCTCGCCCACGACTCCGCCGGCACGACCGAAGCCGCCCGGCAGCTGCACGAGCGACTCAACCGCCGCAACCTGATGGTCAAGATCCCCGGCACCGAGGCCGGACTCCCGGCGATCCAGCAGATGATCGCCGAGGGACGCAACATCAACGTGACCCTGATCTTCTCCCTCGACGGATACGCGTCGGTGATGGAGGCCTACATCGCCGGTCTCGAACAGTTCGCCGACGACCCCGACGCCGACCTGTCGCAGGTGTCGAGCGTCGCCAGCTTCTTCATCTCCCGCGTCGACACCGAGGTCGACCGCCGCCTCGAGGCGATCGGCACCGACGAAGCCCTCGCACTGCGCGGCAAGGCGGCCGTCGCCCAGGGCAAGCTCGCCTACCGCCTCTTCCAGGAGACCTTCAGCGGTCCGCGCTGGCAGGCGCTCGCCGAGCGCGGCGCTCGAGTGCAGCGGCCGCTGTGGGCCAGCACGAGCACGAAGAACCCCGACTACCCCGACACGCTCTACGTCGACGAGCTGATCGGCCCCGACACCGTCAACACCCTGCCCGAGAACACCCTCGAGGCGTTCGCCGACCACGGCACCGTCGCCCGCACGATCGACGCCGGCATGGACGAGGCCGATCGCGTGTGGCAGGGCCTCGCCGACGTCGGCGTCGACATGGACGACGTCGCCGCGCAACTCGAGCGCGAAGGCGTCGACTCGTTCATCAAGTCGTTCGACGAACTCATCGAGGCGCTCGAACAAAAGGCCGCCGAACTCACTGCCGACTGACGCGCCGATGGGGTCGGATACGTTTCGTCGGGACCGACGAAACGTCTCCGACCCCATCTGGTGTAGACAGCGGGCATGACGTCTGCTGTGTACGACCGGTATCCGCGGTACGAGGAACTGACCGAGTGGCTCGACGAATTCGCCGAGCAGTTCCCCGACCTCGTCCGCAAGACGTCGATCGGACAGTCGTACGAGGGCCGCGAGATCTGGCTCCTCACGGTCACCAACCACCAGGTCGGTGACCCGGCCGAGAAGCCGGCGCTCTGGATCGACGGCAACATCCACGCGTCCGAGGTGACGGCGTCGGTGGCGATCGTCCACCTGATCGACACCCTCACGTCCGGGTACGGCTCCGACGAGCGCATCACCCGGGCGCTCGACACCCGCACCTTCTATCTCGTGCCGCGTGTCAACCCCGACGGCGCCGAGCTGTCCCTGGCCGAGCTCCCTTCGTTCGTGCGCGGCAGCGTCCACCCGTGGCCGTACACCGAGCAGCAGGCCGGCCTGGTTCCCGCCGACATCGACAAGGACGGCCGCATCCTCCAGATGCGCGTCGAAGACCCGAACGGGGCTTGGAAGCCGTACCCCAACGACCCACGCCTCATGGTCGCCCGCGACCCCGACGAGGACGGCGACGGCCCCTACTACCGCATCCTCGCCGAGGGCACCGTCCACGACTACGACGGCGTCCGGATCCCGACGGCCCCGTACCGCGCGGGCATCGACCCGAACCGGCAGTTCCCGTTCCAGTGGGAACGCAAGGTCGAAGGACCGTGGGACGCCGGTGAGTACCCGGGCAGCGAACCCGAGGTCGGAGCGCTCCTGAAGGCGATCACCGACCGCAAGAACATCTGCACCTACTTCGCGTACCACACGTTCTCGGGCGTGCACATCCGTGCCTACAGCGACCGCGCCGACGAGGCGTTGCCCGCCGACGATCTCTGGACGTTCCAGGCGCTCGGCGACATCGCCACCGAGCTCACCGGGTACCCGTCGATCTCCGGCTACCACGACTTCCGCTATCACCCCAAGAGCGTCATCAAGGGCGTCGGCACCGACTGGGCGTACGACCACCTCGGGGTCTACGCGTGGACGACCGAGTTCTGGAACGCCCTCCAGGCGGCCGGCCTGGAGGACAGCCACCCGCTCGAGTGGTACCGCACCCACCCGATCGACGAAGAACTCCAGCTCCTGGCCTGGGTCGACGACAACGTGCCCGGCGGCTACGTCGACTGGTACGAGTACGACCATCCGCAGCTCGGCCGGGTCGAACTCGGCGGCTGGCACTCCGAACTCGTCTTCCGGAACCCGCCGGCTCACCTGCTGGAGGCCGAGGTCGAACCGCACACGGCGCTCGCCCTCCGGCTCGCGCTGTCGAGCCCGCAACTGCGCCACCGCGACACGATCGTCGAGCGGTTGGGCGACGACACGTGGCGCATTCGCGTCGTCGTGGAGAACGCCGGCTGGATGACGACCTCGGTGACCCAGCGGGCGATCGATGCCGCATACGTGCGGCCCATGATCGGTCGGATCACCCTGCCGGACGGCGCCTCGCTCGCGACCGGCTCACCACGCCTCGATCTCGGGCAGTTGGCCGGCCGGGCACTCAAGCAGAACGCGGTACGTGCCTTCGGTGGCGCGTCCGACGGCACCCCCGACCGCACCGTCGCGGAGTGGGTCGTTCGCGGCAGCGCGGGCACGACGTGCTCGATCGAGATCGTGCACGACCGCGCCGGCGTGGTGCGCACCGAGGTGGAACTGGCCTGATCCGGGTCGGGTGATCTCCGGAAACGTCGACTCCGTCGCCGTTCCCTCCGACACCCGACCCGTCAGCGGTTGGGGAAGGTGACGGGGAGGTAGCGGGGGCCGCGGACCTGGCCGCCGGCCCACGTGACGGCGTCGGGATCCTCGAGTTCGAACTCGGGGATCATCGCCAGCATCTCCTCGATCGCCACCTGCATCTCGAGCCGCGCCAGGTTCGAGCCGAGACAGCGGTGGATGCCGGCGCCGAACGCGACGTGGCGATTCACCTGCCGGTCGATGACGACCTCCTCCGGACGCTCGAACATCGCCGGGTCGCGGTTCGCCGCCGGGAAGGGCAGCAGCACCCGCTCCCCCGCCTTCACCGCTCGGTCGCCGAGCATCGTGTCGTGGGTCGCCAGACGGGCCATCGTCACCGGCGAATAGGCACGGAGGAACTCCTCGACGGCAGTCGGGATCAGCTCGGGCTCGTCGACCAGACGCCGGCGATCGTCGGGATGGCTCGCCAGGTGCCAGAGCGCAGAGCCGATCGAACTCCAGGTGGTGTCGATCCCGGCGATCAGCATCAACCCGAGGTTGCCGCGGATCACGTGCATCGGCACCGGCTCACCGTCGAGTTCGGCGTTCAGCAGGAACGAGATCAGGTCGTCGCCCGGGTTCTCCATCCGGTCCATCACCTGTTCGAGGAAGAACTCACGGATGATCTTGGCGTAGTGCTCGCGGACCTCGTCGTCCTGCAAGCCGAGCTCGAGCACCCCCTGCACCCAGGTGGTGAAGTCGTCGGCGCGGTCGGGATCGATGCCGAGGATCGCAGCGATGATGCGCGGCGGGATCTGCCGGGCGTAGTCGCCGGCGAAGTCGGCGCGGCCGTCCTCGATGAAGCCGCGGATCAGCTGGCGACACAGGTCGCGCGTGTGGTCGCGGTACTTCTCGACCGCCTTCGGGGCGAAGAACGGCAGCAGCAATCGGCGTTCGGGTGTGTGATCGGGCGCGTCGGTGGTGATCACCGAACGGATGCGGTTGCCCTCGCTGTCGTAGGCCGGCGGCGCCGGAGCGACCGTCACCTCGAACGACGAGAAGTCGTCGGTCCGGTCGGCGACCTCGCGGACCGCTGCGAACGTGGTCGGCATGTAGGTCGGCCCACGCCGCTCGGTGCGGGCGAACGGACAACCTTGCTCACGCAGCTCACCCCAGATCGGGTACGGGTCGCGCACGAAATCGGGGTCGAAGATCTCGAAATCCTCGGCCCAGTTCTGCACCGGCTCGGTCGCGGTCATGGTCGGTTACCCCCAATTCGCCGGCGACCCCCCGATCGCCGTCGGACACGAATCTAGCGGCCGGTCCCGACTCGCCTCAGGTCGGACCACGAACGACTCGACCGTTTGGTCGCCGACGGTGGCGGGTAAATCACGCGCCGTGGGTCGTTGTCTGACTGTCGCTGCGCTCGTGTTCACCTCGATCGTCGCGCTCGTGGGCGCCGATGCCGACCGCGCCGAGACCGCGACCCTGCC
>JBPEWX010000144.1:0-2205 GCA_052032235.1 Ilumatobacter sp.
CCCATCCGACACACAGCCACGGCAATCAACGCACGACCAGGTCGGATGGGGTCTGACCTCATCCGACCATCGACGACGCAACGCATCCGACACCTTTCGTCGTCAGTGCAGGAAGACGTCGTCGTAGGGGGTGGACGAGAGCGGGACGGCGCCGGTGGCGGTGACGAGCACCTGTTCTTCGAGCTTCACCGCTTCGGGGCCGCCGGGCGGGGCGACGAGGCTCTCGACGCAGAGCACCATCCCTTCCTCGATCACACCGTCGTAGCCGCCGGACGCGAAGTGATCCTGGTTGACGATCAGCGGGTACTCGTTGCACATCCCGACCCCGTGCGCGACACAGGCGTTGGTCCGCGAGTGCAACCCCTCCGGCGGCAGCCACGCCTTCTCCGACAACTCCCGGAACGAGACACCCGGCCGGATCAACTCGATGTTGTTGACCACCTGCTCGTACGCCGCCGTGTAGAGCCGTCGCTGCTCGCCCGACGGGGCTACGTCGCCGGCGACCCAGGTACGCGAGATGTCGATCGAGTAGCCGCCGATCCCGATCAGGTCGGTGTCGAACGCGACCAGGTCGCCGGCCTCGATCACCCGGTCCGAGCACTCCTGGTACCACGGGTTCGTGCGCGGCCCCGAGGTGAGCAGGCGTGTCTCGAACCATTCGCCGCCCGCCGCGATGTTGGCGCGGTGCAGCACACCCCAGAGCTCCTGCTCGGTCACGCCGGGACGGAACGCGGCGCGCATCTGGGCGATCGCGTCGTCGCACGCCGCCATCGCCACCCGCACGGCATCGACCTCGGCCGAGGTCTTCACGGCCTTGGCCAGGTTGGCGACCGCCTGCCCGTCGACGACCTCGACGCCGTGACGTTCCAGCGCCCGCAACCCGTACGGGTCGAGCCGGTCGACCGCGAGCCGTCGTCCCGCACCGCCTGCGCCGAGCAGGTCGACGATCTCGTCGGCCCAGCGTCGGGCGAACTCCTCGGTGCGAGGCCCGGTCACGAAGTGGTACCAGCTCGTCGCGTCACGCACCTCCGACACCGCCGGGTGCCCGTCGGACAGGTGCTCGCAGCCCTTGAAGTCGAACAGCACGACCGGCCCCTCGACCGGGACGAACACGTATCGGCACGGGTTGTGCAGCGAGTACACCTGCATGTTCGACGTGCCCGTCGCGTACCGGATGTTGATCGGGTCGACGAACACGCCGGCGTCGCAGTCGGCGGCGACGAGTTGCTCACGCAGCCGGGCCAACCGGCCGAGTTCGAGGTCGTGCCGGTCGTGACCGTCTTGGTGGTCGTGGTCGGTGGTCAGCCGCTCGGGCATCAGAGGACCAGCCCGTCGGGTGCCGCGACCGTGGCTCGCCCCTCGGCGAGGAGGTGGGCCTCGGTGACACGGCCGTACACCGCACGGGTCCGGTCGACCGGGCCGATCACGCCGGGGCGGTCGGCGTAGCCGAGGCAGACGACGTGCCGTTCCCGCTCGCCGCGCACCGGCGTCACCCGGTGCAGCGAATAGCGGCCACGGAAGATCTGCAGATCGCCGGGGCGGAGCGCACGGGTGTGCACCAGCTCGTCGGCCTCGCCGCGCAACACCCGGCCGAGCCCGTCGACGTTCTCGTTCGACGGGGTGCGCAGATCGGGACAGAACTCGAACAGGCCGCCCTCGTCGGGCTGCTGCGTCATCAGCGAGACGACGAACTCGTTCGTGTCGTAGTGCCACGACAGTTCACCGCCGTCGGGCACGACCGTGACGATCAGGCCGGCCAGCGGGTCGGCGTACTCGTACACCCGCTCGAGCCCGAGACAGCCGGCGACGAACGCCTTGAACACCGGCGAGGCGTACAGCCGGGCGACGACCGTGTCGGGTGCGATCTGGTCGCGGGTGACGTGGCCGAGGCAGCGGCGCACCTCGATGCGGCGGGGATCGTCCGCGGCCAGATCACCCTCGAGATCGGTTCGGGCGTAGACGCTCGACCAGGCCTCACGACGCACCGCCTTGCCGGCGAGCGACGCCACTTCGTCGTGGGCGGTGGTGAGCGCGTCGGCGGCGAGGAAGCCGGACAGGCTGAGGCAGCCGTCGGCCTCGATCGACACCCGAGCGTCGGCGACGACGGCGCACCACTCGGGGGAGCCGGGTCGTTCGATCGGGTAGCGCTCGAGGTCGACGAGCCCGTCGAGTCGGTCGGATTCTGGGTCGGCGAAGCGGGCGAGG
>JBPEWX010000145.1:0-2972 GCA_052032235.1 Ilumatobacter sp.
TACGACACCGGCCTCCCTGCCGAACCGGCACGGCCCGGCGTCGGCGTCCGGCCCGAGTTCGACGACGACTTCGCCTGGATGCTCGGCTTCCGGACCCCGATCATCGCCGCCGTCAACGGCGCCGTCGCCGGCGTCGGGTTGGCACTGGTGTTGTTCTGCGATCTGCGGTTCGGGGCGGCGAACGCCAAGTTCACGACCGCCGCACCGAAGCTCGGTCTGCCGGCCGAGTACGGGCTGAGCTGGATCCTGCCCCGCGTCGTCGGCGTGACCCGGGCGAACGACCTGTTGCTGTCGGGCCGGATCGTCACCGTCGCCGACACCGAGTCGTGGGGACTGTGGAACGGCGTCGCCGACGACGGCGAGGGAGCACTGACCGCTGCGCTCGACTACGCCCGCCTCCTCGTCACCACGACGGGCCCGACCGCCGTGTCGGTCACCAAGGCCCAGATCGCCCACGATCTGCACCGTCACGACTCGGCCGCGTCGGTCGCCGACTCGAAGCGTCTGCTCGACGAGGCGATGCGCACCGCCGAGTACCGCGAGGGCATCGCCGCCCTGCGAGACAAGCGCCCTCCCCGCTTCTGAACCCAACCGCGATCTCGGTGCACCCGGTTGCGGACTCCCGCAACCGCCGCCGAGAAGTCGGGCGGGTTCGGGAAGGGTCCGGCCTGCGCAACGGTTGAATGGGAACATGTCAGCCTCGACCGACCGCGACTGGGGTGCCTTCACCGAGACGCCGCCCTGGGTGATCGACCCCGACGACGTGGAGTGGCTGCCGGTCGTCGAGGGCCTCCGTCTGGCCGCGAACGAGCGAGTGCCCGAGTTGACGCGGCAGCGCCGCTTCCCGCCTGGCTGGCGGATCGCCACCGTCAGCGGACGCTTGGTCCAGGCGCTGGCGCCGTGGTTCGTCAAGCGCAAGCTGCGCCGCTACGGCAGCCCGGAGGACTCGCGAGCCGACCTGTCGCACCGGCTGCGGGTCGCCGCCGAACACCTCGGGCCGAGCTACATCAAGCTCGGACAGATCATCTCGTCCGGTGAGGGCCTGTTCCCCGCCGAACTCGTCGACGAGTTCAAGAAGTGCCGCGACCAGGTCCCCGCCGAGCCGTTCGAGGTCGTGCAGCGCACGATCGCCGAAGACTTCGGCCATGCCGCGGACGAGATCTTCGAGTACATCGACCCCGAACCGCTCGCCGCCGCGTCGATCGCTCAGGTGCACGCCGCCCGCCTCCGCACCGGCGAGGACGTCGTGGTGAAGGTGCAGCGCCCGACCGTGGGCGAGTTCGTCCACCGCGACCTGTCGACGATGGCCTGGCTCGCCCCGCACCTGGTCGGCCGCATCCCGGTGTCGGCGCTCGCCAACCCCCCGGCCCTCGTCGAACTGTTCGCCGAGACGATCGTCGAGGAGCTCGACTTCCGACTCGAGGCCGCCAACATGCTCGACATCGCCCGCGTGCTCCACGATCTCGAGCAGACCGAGTACGTCGTGCCTCGCCCGCACCCGGAGTGGGTCACACGCCGCGTCCTGGTCATGGAGCGGCTGGCGGGGTTCAACTTCGACGACGTCGCCGGCATGAAGGACGCCGGCATCGACACCGAGGCCGTGGTCCGCACCGGGATGATCGCCTTCATGGAGGGCGCCATGATCCACGGGATCTTCCACGGCGACCTGCACGGCGGCAACCTGTTCGTCCTCCCCGACGGCCGCACCGCACTGCTCGACTTCGGCATCGTCGCACGGCTCTCCCGCGAGCGACGCATGGCGTTCCTGCGGCTGATGCTCGGCGCGACCACGAACGACCTGAACAGCCAGATGGCGGCGCTGCGCGACCTCGGCGCCCTCCCGCCCGACACCGACCTCGCCGCCGTCATCCGCGACATCGGCCTCGATCAGCCGACGATCGACCCGACGACGCTCACCGGTGAGGAGATGGTGAAGGAGGTGCAGCGCGTCGTCAAGGCGCTGCTGAGCTACGGCGCCAAGCTCCCCAAAGAGCTCATGCTGTACGTCAAGAACATGGTGTTCCTCGACGGTGCGATCGCACGCCTCGCCCCCGATCTCGACCTGCTGGCCGAGATCACCAGCATCTCGATGTACTTCGCCACCCGCCACGGTGAACGACTGGCGACCGAGCTCGGCATCGACGCCGCCGCCGTCGAATTCGACTTCGAGGGGGTCAAGGCAGGGTTCGGCGTCGAGAACCACGTCAACAGCCTCACGTATCGCGAGCTGCAGGAGCGGCGCGAGCTGATCCAGAAGCGGATGCGCTCCACGCGCACCTGACCGCGCCGCCGGTCGGACGGGTAGGGTCGGGCGCCGTGCGTCTCGTCATCGCCCGCTGTTCGGTCGACTACGCCGGCCGTCTCGCCGCCCACCTGCCCGAAGCCAACCGGCTGATCATGGTGAAAGCCGACGGGTGCGTCGCCATCCACGCCGACGGCGGTGCGTACAAGCCGCTCAACTGGATGAACGCCCCGAACAAGCTGGTCGAGATCACCGACGACGATCCGGTCCAGTGGGTGGTCACCAACCCCAAGAACGAAACGCTCACGATCACCCTCCACGAGGTGATGTCCGACACCGCCCACGAGTTGGGCGACGACCCGGGCCTCCAGAAGGACGGGGTCGAAGCACACCTCCAGGAGTTGCTCGCCGCGACCCCGGAGTCGATCGAGGACGGCCTCACGCTGGTGCGACGCGAGTACCCGACCGCCATCGGCCCGATCGACCTGGTGTGCAAGGACCCCGCCGGCACGACCGTCGCCGTCGAGGTGAAACGGCGGGGCGAGATCGACGGCGTCGAACAGTTGGCCCGCTACATCGAACGCCTCGAACTCGATTCGTCGCTCGGCGACATCCGAGGCGTGTTCGTCGCCCAGTCGATCAAGCCCCAGGCCAAGGTGTTGGCCGAGAGCCGCGGCTTCACGTGGGTCGAGGTCGACTACGACCAGCTCCGCGGCATGGCCCCCGACGA
>JBPEWX010000146.1:0-1648 GCA_052032235.1 Ilumatobacter sp.
GACGTGATCGCCCGCAGCTCGCCGGCGAGCTGCATGGCCGCCTCGTTGGTCGGCTGCGCCGCCTGAGCAGCCATGAGCTTCATCATGTCGCCCTGCACCCGGACCCGACCTTCCATGAACGCCTGCATCGCGAGCGCCGGGTCCTGGTCGATGATCATGATGCGTGCCGTCTCGTAGTCGGTCGTGACGACGGCGTCGGGTTCGTCGACCGACCCGAGCACGAACTGGGTCGCCCCGGACGAGGTGTCGAGGTAGGCCTCGACGGTGCCGTCGCCGAACGGGACGTCGGTGATCACCTGGTTGATGCGGATCTCGAGCACCGGTTCCGGGAGCTGGTCGGCGTACTTCTCGCGCAGCGCCTCGGCCGCCTCGAACCATTCGTCGGACAGGAAGGGGTGCATGCGTACGCAGCGTAACGTCGCCACGGCGACCGACCCCGGTCAGGCGTCGAGGAAGTCGGTCGCCGTGGTGATCGAGTCGAGGAAGTCGAGATCGAGCTCGAAGCCGAGGCCGGGCGCGTCGGGCACCGACACGGTGCCGTCGGTGACGGTGATCGGGTCGGTCACGATGTCGCGGGCGTAGAAACGGCTCGAGGCGCTGATGTCGCCCGGCAGCGTGAAGCCGGGCAGCGTGGCGAGCGCCGCGTTCGCGGCCCTGCCGATGCCGGTCTCGACCATGCCGCCGCACCACACCGGAACGTCGCGAGCCACACAGAGGTCGTGGATGCGGCGGGCCGTGAGGTAGCCACCCACCCGGCCGGGCTTGATGTTGACGATTTCGGCGGCACCCATCTCGATCGCGTCCTCGGCGGTCTGGAGCGACACGATCGACTCGTCGAGGCACACCGGGGTCGACGACCGTTCGGCGAGCTGGGCATGTCCGAGCAGGTCTTCTTCCGGCAGCGGCTGTTCGATCAGGAGCAGGTCGTACTCGTCGAGCCGGCACAGATGCTCGGCGTCGGTGCGCGTGTACGCCGTGTTGGCGTCGACCTGCAGCGGCATGTCGGGTCCGATCAGGTCGCGGACGAGGCGGACCGGCTCGATGTCCCAGCCGGGCTCGATCTTCAGCTTGATCCTGGCGTAGCCGTCGTCGACGTAGCCCTGCACCTGGGTGAGCAGCTCGTCGAGGTCGTCGAAGATGCCGACCGAGACACCACTCGGGATGACGGAGCGGTCGGCGCCGAGGAGCTGATGGAACGTGGTGCCGGAGGCCCGCAGCTCGGCGTCGAGGATCGCCATCTCGAGCGCTGCCTTTGCCATCGGGTGCCCGTGGATCGGCTCGAGGATCGTCGCGACGTCGGCAGCGGCGATGTCACCCCCGTCGACCAGCATCGGCCACAGGAAGCGCCGGATCGCCAGGTCGGCGCCGTCGACGAACTCGGGGGAGTAGAACGGCGCGCTCATCGCGACGCATTCGCCCCAGCCGTCGCCGACGTCGGAGGTGACGTGGACGAGGAGGATGTCGCGGTGGAGCTCGGTGCCGAAGCTGGTGCGGAACGGGACGACCAGTTCGAGCCCGATGCGGCGGAGTTCGAGTCGCTGCAGCCGCATCAGCCCGGCACCGCCACCTGGTAGCTGCCGTCGCGGGTGAAGCCGGTGACGACGCCGCCCGCCGCCAGGGCCTGGCCGAGCTCGGCACGGACTCGCCG
>JBPEWX010000147.1:0-2956 GCA_052032235.1 Ilumatobacter sp.
CCGCGTTCGCGGGCTGCCGACTTCGTGACGATGCGGGATGGTGGCCGGCCGGGCGGAGCCGGACGATGACGCTATGACACTCACCGATGCCACCTCCACCCATCCGTCCGACGACGACCCACGGTCGACGACGCGGCCCGACCGTCTGGCGCCCATCGAGATCGCGCCCGAGACGTTCGTGATCCACGACACGTTCGCACCGCCGGGTGCGCCCGCTGCCGTGCACATGAACGCCATGCTGATCCGCGGCGCCGAACCGGTCGTCGTCGACACCGGGACGCCCACGAACCGGACGAACTACCTCGACGACCTGTTCGGCCTCGTCGAACCCGACGACGTCCGGTGGGTCTTCATCAGCCACGACGACATCGACCACTACGGCAACGTCCACGAGGTCATGTCCGCGTGCCCGAACGCCACGCTCGTGGCCAGTTGGTTCGCCTGCGACCGCATGTCGGTCGACCGGCTCGACGTGCCCCCGACGCGGTGGCGTTGGGTCAACGACGGCGAGTCGTTCGACGTCGGCGACCGGACACTCACGGCGATCCGTCCGCCGCTGTACGACTCGCCGACGACTCGGGGCCTGTACGACCCGACGACCGGCGTGTACTGGGCGTCCGACTGCTACGCCACACCGGTGCCGGGCCCGACGGCGTTCGTCGACGAGCTCGATCCGGAGGCGTGGGCGGGCGGGTTCCAGATGTTCCAGGCCTGGAACAGCCCGTGGATCTCACTCGTGGACGACGACCGATTCGCGGCGGCCTGCGCCACGATCGAGCGTCTGCAGCCACGGGCGATCGCCACCTGCCACGGCCCGACGATCGGGTCGAGCCAGATCGAGCAGGCATTCGAGATGCTGCGACGGGTGCCGTCGACGCCGGTGCCGCCGCAGCCCGACCAGCTCGCCCTCGACCAGATCGTCGCGACGATCGAGTCGCTGACGACGGCGATGCCGTCATGAGCAGGTCCCGAACGACGCGGCGGTTCTCGACCTCCGTGGCGGCGATCGCACTGCTCCTCGGTGTGACGTCGGCGTGCGGAGACGACGCCGAGGGATCGGAGCCGAACGAACCGGCGGCACCAGCAAGCACGACGCCGCCGACCACGACACCGGCCACGGCACCGACGAGCGGACACGCAACCCACGACGACGACATGTCGGTCGTCATCGACGGGGTCGACTTCGGGTTCGAGAACGTGCCGGCGTCCGTACGCGCCGGGACCCGGCTCGGGTTCCGAAACACCTCGGCAGTCGAGTTGCACGAGCTGGTCGCGTTCCGGCTCGAGACCGACCTGCCACTCGGCGAACTGCTGGTGCTGCCACCCGACGAGTTGGAGGCGACGCTCGGTGCACCGGTCACCGTCCTGCTCCAACCGCCCGGTGCACCCGAGGCCATCGAGGCGGTCGGCGACGGCACACTGAGCGAACCTGGTCGATACCTGCTGATGTGCTTCATCCCGACCGGCGCGGATCCGGACGAGTACCTCGAGGCGGTCGCAGCGGCCGGCGGCGGCAAGCCGGAAGGCGTGGCGGGCGGTCCACCTCACTTCACCGCCGGGATGTACGCCGAACTCATCGTCGAGTAGCAGGCGGCGGCGCCGACGGCGGTGGGGATGTCCGCGGGGACATGCCCACCGTCGTCACGCGCGGCGGTCGGCCCGAGGTTTCGGCGACGCGCGGTGACGGGCGAGAACAGTGTGATCAAGCACCGCGCAAGAAGTCCGTCGAGGGGTGGACACCGATCATCACGGTCTCGATACTCCCGTTATGGCAGGCGGGCCCACGAAGGGAGCGAGCGAACCGACGCGTACGTGGCGGGCGTCGCCGTGGCTCTCGTGGTCGCTTCGCGGGCTCGCCTTCCTCGTGCCGCTCCTGGCGGCCTACCTCGCGATCCGTGCCGTGGGGCCGTCGCTCGTCCGCCCGAGCGGACCGGTCGGCGCCGCGGTCTGGATCGTGCAGGCCGCAGCAGTCGGCGCGTTGGTGTCCCATGGTGTCGGTCGCCTGACGCGTCGGCTGCTGCCGCTCGCTGCGCTGCTGCAGCTGACGCTCGTCTTCCCCGACCAGGCGCCGTCGAGGTTCGGCGTGGCGTTGCGGTCGGGCACCGTGAAACAGATGCGGGCCCGCGCCGAGGCGTATCACCGCGACGGTTTGGGCTCGACGCCGGGCGAGGCGGCCGAGAACGCGATCGTGCTCGTCAACGGTCTGGGTCGCCACGACCGGCTGACCCGCGGCCACACCGAGCGGGTCCGTGCCTACGCCGACCTGATCGCAGAGGAGATGGGGTTGTCCGACGACGACCGCAACGGGTTGGCGTGGGGCGTGCTGCTCCACGACGTCGGCAAGATCGAGGTGCCGTCGTCGGTCCTCAACAAGAAGGAGAAGCTGACCGACGACGAGTGGCAGCAGCTGCAGCAACATCCGGCGATCGGTGCCGAGATGCTGCGACCGCTCGCCCCGTTCCTCGGCGAATGGATCGGTGCCGCCGGCGAGCACCACGAACGATGGGACGGGAAGGGCTACCCGAACGGCTTGGCCGGCACCGACATCTCCCTCGCCGGTCGCATCACCGCCGTCGCCGACGCGTACGACGTCATCACGTCGAAGCGCTCGTACAAGGAGCCGATGTCGAACGCGGCCGCCCGCGAAGAACTGGTGCGATGCTCGGGCGGCCAGTTCGATCCGGCGGTCGTCCGGGCGATGCTGAACGCCTCGGTCGGCACCTCGCGGTCGGCCGGTTGGTTGGCGTGGCTCACCGAGATCCCGGTCGTGCGGGCCGGCGTGTCGATGGCGACGTCGCCTGCCGTCGGCGCCGTGGCGTTCACGACCGCTGCCGTGCTCGGACTCGCCGACGACTCCGACGCCCGCCGAACCGCGTTCGCCGCCGAACTCGAGCAACTCGAGGCGACCGTGACGACGACGACACCGGCTCCCACCGACGCGACCGCGAGCCCCGAT
>JBPEWX010000148.1:0-3059 GCA_052032235.1 Ilumatobacter sp.
CAGTGGGAGCACACCGATCTGATCCCGCCGGTCCAGGACGAGAGCCCGACGATCTCGATCATCCCCTCCTTCCTGGGCGGCGACGGTCTCGCCTGGGGGGACCACCCCTTCGGAGTCGACAACCAGAACGGCCGCGACCTGTTCGCGCTCACCATGCGCGGCGTCCAGGTGACCCTCGTGGTCATCCTCGTGCTCGCCGTGCTGTCGGTGACGCTCGGTGTGATGATCGGCGCCCTCGCCGGCTTCTTCGGCGGGTGGCTCGACTCGATCCTGATGCGCATCACCGACGTCATCTTGATCCTGCCGCTGCTCGTCATCGTGTCGGTGGCCGCGTTCTCGTTCGGTGCCTCCGGACTCTGGAGCGTCGCGCTCGCGCTCGGCTTGTTCTCGTGGACCGGCCTCGCCCGACTCGTCAGAGCCGAGTTCCTGGCGTTGCGCGAGCGTGAGTTCGTCGACGCTGCACGCGTGGCCGGTGCGTCACCGACCCGCATCATCTTCAAGCACATCCTGCCCAACACCGTGGGCACGATCGTGGTGTCGACCACCCTGCTGATGGGTGCCGGCATCCTGACCGAGGCGGCGCTGTCGTTCATCGGCTTCGGCATCCAGGCACCCAACGTGTCGCTGGGCGCCCTGGTGAACGACTACGACACCGCGTTCGGTACCCGCCCGTGGCTGTTCCTGTTCCCCGGGTTCATGATCGTCACGATCGTGCTGTGCCTGCAGTTCATCGGCGACGGCCTCCGCGACGCCTTCGACCCCCGCCAGAAGCGCATCCCCAAGTTCAAGGACCTGGAGCGGGTCAAGGAAGACGTCAAGGCCGACATGGCGACGCGCCCCAACCGCATGCATCTGGGCAACGGCTGATCATGGCCGTGTCAGCGCACGAACGTGCCGTACACGACGGCGACGACCAGCAGGGCGAAGCCTGCGATCGTCTCGACGTGCCACCGCACGGGCATGCGGTCGTGTTCGACGCGCGGGTCGGCCAGGAAGCCTGCCTCGCGGATGCGCAGCCAGCGTTGCCGCACGACGAGCGCCGCCGCCCCCGACTCGGTCTGGGGCAGGTCGCTCGGCCGCACCATGTCGCCCTTACCGGCGCCGCCGAGACGCAGATCCTCGGCCTGGCTGCGACGCAGTACCTGACGACCGGGAGCCGGCGCCGCCCAGGCGCGCACCGTCCCGAGCGTCGTCACGAGGGTGAGCGCCCACTTGGTCTCGATCTCGGTGATCGCCGGCCACGGCACGTCGAAGGTGCGGAACACGTTCACGACACGGACGCCGGCGGCGTTCACCTCGACCAGCGGGCGCCAGTACAGCGCCCACGCCCCGAAGGCCACCAGGGCCAACCAGGGCCACACCTGCCACACGGCGTCCGCACCGGCGCCGATCACACTCAACCCCGCCAGGGCGCAGATGATCATCAGTGCGCCCGCCAGCACCCGGCCGAACGCCGGACGGAAGGTCTCCTCGTAGAACACGTCCGACACGTTCGCCATCGTGCCAGGAACACGGAAGGAATCGCACGCCGATGAGCACTCCCGTTCTGTCGGTCGATCAGCTCAACATCGACTTCTGGGTCGACGGCGTCTGGTATCCGGCCGTCGTCGACGCCTCGTTCGACCTCAACAGTGGTGAGGTCCTGGCGATCGTCGGTGAGTCGGGCTCCGGCAAGTCGACGACCGCGCTGGCCACCATGGGCCTGCTGCCGAAGAACGCCAACGTCCGCGGCTCGATCGTCGTCGACGGCACCGAGGTCATCGGTCTCGACCAGCGCACGCTCCGCTCGTTGCGTGGCCGGCTGGCGTCGGTCATCTTCCAGGAGCCGATGACGGCACTGAACCCGGTGTACACCATCGGGTTCCAGATCGCCGAGATGCTCCGCAGCCACCAGGCGATGGCCCCGAAGGCGGCCCGCAAGCGGGCGATCGAGTTGCTCGACCTCGTCGAGATCCCGAACCCCGAGGTCCGCGTCGACTCGTATCCGCACCAGCTGTCGGGCGGTCAGCGTCAGCGAGCGATGATCGCGCAGGCGCTCGCGCTCGAACCGAAGCTGCTGATCGCCGACGAGCCCACCACGGCGCTCGACGTCACGGTGCAGGCCGAGATCCTCAAGTTGCTCCGCGACCTTCGTGACCGGATCGACGCCGGCGTGTTGCTGATCACCCACGACATGGGTGTCGTCGCCGACCTCTCCGACCGCGTGCTCGTCATGCAGAGCGGTGAGATCGTCGAGCGCGGCACGTCGTCCGACGTCTTCTACCGCCCCCAGCACTCGTACACCCAGCAGCTGCTGGGCTCGGTGCCGCACCTCGGTCGGCTCGTGAACGCCGTCGTGGCCGGTGACGAGGAACGTGCGGAGCAGATCGCCGAGGCAACCGACGAGACCGCAGCGCAGCCGACGCCGACGGCGTCGACCGAGCGGATCGTCGACCTGCGCAACGTCGCCGTCGAGTACCCCAAGCGCGGCCGCACGCCTGCGTTCCGAGCCGTCGACGGCATCGACCTCGACATCGCACCCGGTGAGGTCGTCGGCCTGGTCGGCGAGTCCGGCTCCGGCAAGACGACGGTCGGCCGTGCGATCGTCGGCCTCCTGCCGTTCGTCGAAGGTGAGGCCGACGTGCTCGGCACGTCGATGGTCGGGGTGTCCAAGGACGACCTCCGCGCCGTCCGCCGCGACCTCAGTTTCGTGTTCCAGGATCCGGGTTCGTCGTTGAACCCCCGTCTGCCGATCGGTGAGTCGATCGGTGAGCCGATGCTGCTGGCCGGCTTCGACGGCAAGGCCCGTGAGGCCCGCATCTCCGAGCTGCTCGACCAGGTCGAGCTCGATCGATCGCTCCGCAACCGGTACCCGCACGAACTGTCGGGTGGTCAGCGCCAGCGCGTCGGTATCGCCCGTGCGCTCGCCCTGCGTCCGAAGCTGCTGATCGCCGACGAGCCGACGTCGGCGCTCGACGTGTCGGTGCAGGCGAAGGTCCTCGACCTGTTCCAGGAACTCCAGCGCGACATCGGGTTCGCGTGCCTGTTCATCAGCCACGACCTCGCCGTCGTCGAGATCC
>JBPEWX010000149.1:0-2092 GCA_052032235.1 Ilumatobacter sp.
GGTCGTCCGGCTCCACATCCCGATCCCGACGCTCGGCGACGACTATCCGCTTCCACCCACGAGCCGCTTCGCCACGACGGAGACCGTGGCCGTCGTCACCCGGCTCTTCCGCGCCGACTACGACGCCTACGGCTACGAGCCGCCGGTGATCGCGACGGGCGATTGACACCGGTCGCCGGGCCTGGGGCAGACTGCTGCGCATGAGGCTTGCGACGATTCGGACCGCCAACGGACACCGGTGCGTGCGCGTCGACGACGACGCCGCCGTCGAGACCGGTCACCCCGACGTCGGCGCGCTCCTGGCCGACCCCGACTGGCGGGCGCTCGCCACGGCGGCCGACGGTGCCCGACACGACGTGGCGACGCTCGACTACGCCACCCTCGTCCCGAACCCGGAAAAGGTCATCTGTGTCGGGCTCAACTATCTCGACCACATCGCCGAGACCGGCCGTGAGCGCCCGTCCCACCCGACCCTGTTCCCGAAGTTCGCCCGCTCGCTCTGTGGTGCCTTCGACGAGATCCCGCTCCCCCACGACGACGAGTCGACGTCGACCGACTGGGAGGCAGAGTTGGGCGTCGTGATCGGGGCGCCGGTGCGCCGCGTGACCGGCGACGCCGCCGCCGCAGCGATCGCCGGATGGACGGTCGTGAACGACCTGAGCGTGCGTGACTACCAGCGCCACACGAGCCAGTTCATGCCGGGGAAGGCGTGGGAGGGATCGACACCGGTCGGTCCGCACCTGGTGGTCGCCGAGCCCGGTTCGGCCGCGGCCACTCCCGAGTTCCCGATCTCGTGCCTCGTCGACGACGAGGTGATGCAGGACTCGAACACGCGAGAGCTGTGCTTCGGCCCGATCGACCTGATCGAGTACGCATCGACGTTCGTGACCCTGGTGCCCGGCGACCTGATCGTCACCGGCACCCCCGGCGGCGTCGGCATGGCCCGTGACCCCCAGGTGTTCCTCCGTCGCGGTCAGACGATGACGACCGTGATCGGCGGCATCGGCGAGTGCCGCAACCGTCTCGTCTGACGCCCGCGCCCGTCGCCCGTCAATCGTCGACGGGCATGTCGGGCCACAGGAACAGACAGAACGGGTGACCGTCCGGGTCGAGCATGACCCGGACGTGCTCCTGCGGCTGCGCTTCGGCCGGTGTGGCGCCGCATTCGATGGCGTGCGCCACCGCCTCGGCGAGGTCGTCGACGGCGATCTCGAGGTGTGCCGTCATCGTCGGCTCCCCGTCCCTCGACGGCCAGACCGGCGCTCGGTAGTGCTCGTCGTGGTGGAATCCGAGTCGGTGGCCGCCGGTCGGGTCGCCGATCGTCACCCACCCGGCTTCGTCACTCCCCCGTTCCCAGCCGAGCAGGCGTTCGTAGAACGACGCCAACGCCCGCGCGTCGCGCGTGCTGAGCGTCGTCGTCGTGGGGCGGAGGCGGACCATGGCCGTTCAGCGCGCCGAGCGGATCATGCCCCACATGTGGGGGCCGGACGCGTCGTGGGTGGCGAGGTCCCATTCGGTGCGGACGTCGAATCCGTGCCGGCGGTAGTAGGCGACGTTCTCCTCGGTCTCGGTCTCGAGGTAGCACGCCAGGCCGGCGTCGTCGGCGATCGCGAACACCTCGGTCATGAGCGCCGCTCCCAAGCCGCGTCGCTGCCAGTCCGGGTGCGTGGCCAGCATGTTCAGATACCAGTGCGGTTCGGGCGGCGTGTTGGCCGCCAGTGCGGCTCCGACCGCCTCGAACCGTTCGATGCGCCAGTCGGGATGCTCATAGGCGATGATGCCGTCGTCCGGACCCAACTCGACCGTCGGCCGTCCTGGCGGTGACCAGCCGGCCATCGCCGCGACGTCGTCGGTGCACCACAGCGAGTCGGTGGCGTGCCAGCGGCGCGCGATGTTGCCGAAGACGGCGAGCCAGCAGTCCTCGTACTCGTCGTCGTCGGGGATCAGCCATCGCATGACCGGGTCGTCGGCGAACGCACGACTCGCCGTGCGTGCGACCTGGGCGATGTCGCCCGCTCGTGCCTTGCGAATCGAGACCACGTCCCAACGGTACGAGATCTCGGCGAGCGGGGACGTCCCGGAGCCCGATCGC
>JBPEWX010000015.1:0-10076 GCA_052032235.1 Ilumatobacter sp.
GGCGATCTTCAACTACGGCCGCCATCTCGGGATCCGCGTCGTCCCGATCTACGGCGGCCAGCCGATCCACCGCCAGTTCAAGCAGCTCGAGCGCGGTGTCGACGTGGTCGTCGCCACGCCCGGTCGAGCAGTCGACCACATCGGTCGTGGCTCGTTGCCGCTCGACGAAGTCGAGATGGTGGTGCTCGACGAGGCCGACGAGATGCTCGACATGGGCTTCGCCGACGACCTCGAGGCGATCCTCGCCGCGACGCCCGAGACCCGCCAGACGATCCTCTTCTCGGCGACGATGCCGCCCAAGATCAACTCGATCGCGAAGAAGTACCAGCGCGACCCGGTCCGCATCAAGATCGCCAAGGGCCAGGGCGAGACGTCGAGCGCGACGATCCACCAGCGGGCCTACGTCGTCAAGCGGAGCCACAAGGCAGCGGCGCTCGGTCGGGTCCTCGACATGGAGTCACCGACCGCAGCGATCGTGTTCTGCCGCACCCGCGGCGAGGTCGACCAGCTCACCGTCACCATGAACGGGCGCGGCTACCGCGCCGAGGCCCTGCACGGCGGCATGGACCAGCTGCAGCGCGACCGCGTGATGAACCGGTTGCGCGACGGCACGGCCGAGCTACTGATCGCCACCGACGTCGCCGCTCGCGGCATCGACGTCGACACGTTGACCCACGTCGTCAACTACGACGTCCCGTCCGCCCCCGAGAGTTACGTGCACCGCATCGGGCGCGTCGGCCGCGCCGGGCGCGACGGTGTCGCCATCACCCTCGCCGAGCCGCGCGAGCAGCGGCAGCTGTCGAACATCGAACGGCTGACGAAGCAGAAGATCGAGCTGGCGTCCGTGCCGACGCTCGCCGACCTGCGCGACCAACAGGTGGCAGCGACGGCCGAATCGCTCGTCGGGGCGCTCGAGCGCGATGACGACGACGGCGACCTCGCCGCCGTCGTCGACGACCTCGCCAACCACCACGACCTCCGCTCGATCGCGATCGCGGCGCTGTCGTTGGCCCACGAGGCGAACGTGCCCGACGACGAGGACGACGTCGAGATCCCCGACGCCCGCCGTTCCGACGAACCGCGCAGACGCGAACCGAAGCGGGAACGCTCGGGAACGTTCGAGGAGCGAGCTCGCGACAACGACGAGCCGACGGGTTTCCTGTACATCGGGCTGGGCCGCCGCGCCGGGATCCGTCCCGGCGACCTCGTCGGTGCCGTCGCGAACGAGGCCGACCTCCCCGGTCGGCTGATCGGCCCGATCCGGATCTCCGACCACTACAGCGTCGTGGGTGTCCCCGAACGCAAGGTCGACGAAGCGATCGCTGCGCTCAACAAGTCGGAGATCCGCGGCAAGTCGGTCAAGGTTCGCCGCTTCGTCGACAACGACGGCGGCGGGAACCGTCGCGATCGATACGACCGCGACGACCGTGGCGGCCGTGGCCCGAAGGGCTCGCGTGGCCCGAAGCCCCACCGAAAAGGGCAGCGGCGCGACGCGAGGTAGTTCCCGCATCCGCCGATAGCATGATTCAGCCGTGTGGACAGGCCCGAACGGGCGTCCCCAGGATCTCGTAACGAAGTCGCAGGAGAAGCAGTCAAATGGCATCGGTTTGTGAAGTGTGTGGCAAGGGCCCGTCGTGGGGCATGTCGGTGTCGCACTCGCACCGTCGTACGAAGCGCCGCTGGAACCCGAACATCCAGCGCGTCCGGGCCTCGGTGAAGGGCGCCACCAAGCGCGTCAACGTCTGCACCAGCTGCATCAAGGCCGGCAAGGTCCAGAAGGCCTGATCAGGCTCGCGCCCACGCCGACCGCGCCGATGGTGCGGTCGGCTTTTGCGCGTCTGGGGTGATGACGCTCCCGGCCGGTAACCTTCCCCGCATGCAAGGTGTCGTGAAGGCGTACGATCCGGCGACGGGCATCGGTGTGGTGATGTGCGACACCGACCTGGCCGATTACGACATGGCCGGCGACGCCATCGAGAACTCGGTGTTCCGGATGCTGCGCCCCGGCCAGCGTGTGGTGTTCGATCTCGACGGTGACGGCCTGGCGACCCGCCTGCGCCTCGGCTCCGAGATCGACATGGGCACCCCGGGCGTCAACTGACCCCGTCGATCGCCCTCGATCCCACTCGATCACCGCTCCCGTCGTTCCCCCACTGCCAGCGATGCTGGCGCGCTTGCCGATCTGTTTTTCCGATCGCACATCTGCACAAACTCCCCGGCGCGGCCCCGTCGGCCTCCCGGTCCCGTTGACCGATCGGTCACACTGGGAACACGCCACGTGCAGGCAACGGCGCCCGCACGATGACTCACGGGGAGAACAACATGGCAGCAACCACGTCGAACGAACGTCTGGTGGCGTGGGTGGACGAGTGGGCGGAGATCCTCCAGCCCGCCGACATCTACTGGTGCGACGGCTCGGCCGAGGAGTACGACCGGCTGGCACAGTCGCTCGTCGACTCGGGCACGTTCACCCGACTCGACGAAGCCAAGCGCCCCAACAGCTACTGGGCCCACTCCGATCCGGGTGACGTCGCCCGCGTCGAAGACCGCACGTTCATCTGCTCGGCGACCGAGGACGAGGCCGGCCCCAACAACAACTGGCGCGACCCCGACGAGATGCGCGCCGAGATGCGCCGCCTGTACACCGGCGCCATGCGGGGCCGCACGATGTACGTCATCCCGTTCTCGATGGGCCCCCTCGGCTCACCGATCGCCCACATCGGCGTCCAGCTGAGCGACTCGGCCTACGTCGCCACGAACATGCGGATCATGACCCGCATGGGCCAGGGCGCGCTCGACGTGCTCGGTGCCGACGGCGACTTCGTCCCGTGCGTCCACTCCGTCGGAGCTCCCCTCGCCGACGGCGAGGCCGACGTGCCGTGGCCGTGCGATGCCGAGAACAAGTACATCGTCCATTTCCCCGAGACACGCGAGATCATGTCGTACGGCTCGGGATACGGCGGCAACGCCCTGCTCGGCAAGAAGTGCTTCGCGCTGCGGATCGCCTCGGTCATGGCTCGAGACGACGGCTGGCTCGCGGAGCACATGCTCATCCTGAAGCTGACGAACCCGGACGGCGAGTCGAAGTACATCGCCGCTGCGTTCCCGTCGGCGTGCGGCAAGACGAACCTCGCGATGCTCGTGCCGACGGTGCCCGGCTGGACCGCCGAGACGATCGGCGACGACATCTGCTGGATGAAGTTCGGCGACGACGGCCGCCTGTACGCGATCAACCCCGAGGCCGGGTTCTTCGGCGTCGCCCCGGGCACCGGATACGACACGAACGCGAACGCGATGCGGACCCTCGAACCGGGTAACTGCATCTACACGAACACGGCGCTGACCGACGACGGCGACGTGTGGTGGGAAGGCATCGGCGGCGACGCTCCGGCGCACCTCACCGACTGGAAGGGCAACGACTGGACGCCCGACGCCGACACCCCGGCGGCGCACCCGAACGCCCGGTTCACGGCACCGGCCTCACAGAACCCGGTGTGCGCTCCCGAGTGGGAGGATCCGAAGGGCGTGCCGATCTCGGCGATCCTGTTCGGCGGACGCCGTCGCACGACGGTGCCGTTGGTCACCGAAGCGTTCGACTGGGAGCACGGCGTGTTCCTCGGTTCGATCATGGCCTCGGAGACCACCGCTGCCCAGCAGGGCGCCGTCGGCAAGCTCCGATTCGACCCGATGGCGATGCTGCCGTTCTGCGGTTACAACTACGCCGACTACTTCGCCCACTGGCTCACGATCGGCAAGGCGACCGACCCGAACAACCTGCCCAAGATCTTCTTCGTGAACTGGTTCCGCCGCGACGAGGACGGCCGGTTCCTCTGGCCCGGCTTCGGCGAGAACAGCCGGGTGCTCAAGTGGGTGTTCGAGCGATGCGACGGCGGCAGTGAGGTCGTCGACACCGCGATCGGCCGGCTCCCGACGCACGACGCGCTCGATCTCGACGGTCTCGACATCGACGAGGCCGACCTCGACGCGATCCTGTCGGTGGACGCCGAGGGCTGGAAGGCGGCGATCCCACAGATCCGCGAGCACTACGCCCGTTTCGGGAGCAAGCTCCCGGCGCAGCTCCAGATGGCCGTCGACACCCTCGAGGCGAAACTCTCGTAACCCCGCCGACCTCGCGTCGTCCTGGTGCCGACCCGTTCGGCTCACCGATCACCCCGCCGTTCTGCTAGATCGGCGGGGTGACTTCGTTCGCGACCGACGACATCCTGCCCGAGCCGCCACCGGACGCGCTCGAGGTCCTGCACGACCGCGAGTACCGCGTGCGGGCGTTCCAGATCGCCGACGACCGGCTCCTGATCCAGGGAGCGGTGCGCGACCAGAAGCCGCCCGGCCTCTACGTGCCCGACGACCCGGAGCCCCTGACCATCCACCACATGCAGCTGAGCTTCGAGGTGGGATTCCCGAGCCTCGAGATCGTGGCGGCGACGGTGCACTTCGAGTCGCACCCGCACCCGACCTGCCCGTCGATCGAGACGCACTACGAGCAGCTGGTCGGTCTGTCGATCGCACGCGGTTTCACCCACAAGGTGCGTGAGCTCTTCGGCGGCCCGCGCGGCTGTACGCACACCACGGCGCTGCTCCAGGCAATGGCACCGGTCGCCGTGCAGTGCTTCTGGTCGATGCGTGCGGCGACCGCGAAGCGGGCGGGGGCCGACAATCCGGTCGTGTCGCGCGAACGCACGGGGAGCGGCGACGGCAACCTCGCCTACGTGATCAACTCGTGCCACGTCTGGGCCGACGACGGCCCCGCCCTGGCGGAGCGACGCGCCGGCGGCGGGCCGGCGGTGCCGATCCCGATGCAGCGACGACTCGACGAGCTCGGCATCGAGACCCCCGTCGACTTCGACGGCTGACCCGGATCAGACGGTTTCGACGTCGGTCGCGTCGACCGGCTCGCGCTCGGCGTCCGACACGGCACGTCGTGAACGGTGCGCCGTCCATCCGATGCCCGCGCCGAGCAGCACGACGGCGCCGATCACCCACTGCCAGTAGTTGCCGGTGTCGGGCATCAGGTTCTGCAGCCACGACTGCACGGACTCGCCGGCATCGATGACCGGGTCGTCGAGCTCGCCGTCGAAGAAGAACAGCTGCACCTCGTAGTAGCCGTAGTAGGCGACGTACAGACCGGCGACGACGAGCAAGACGCCGGCGATCTTGTTCATCTTCGGGAGCAGCGACCGGAACTTGGCGACCATGCCGTCCTTCGCGAGTGCGACCGCCATCGTGAGCACGCTCACGACCAGGCCCATCCCGAGGCCGTACAGGACGAAGACCATGACGCCGGAGAGATAATTCTCGTTCCGGAACGTCGTCGACGTGACGGCGAGGAACGGCCCGATCGTGCACGACAGGGACGCGACGGCGTACGAGACACCGAACAGGAACATCGACAGCAAGGTGCCGTCGGAGCCACCCTTCTGGAGCTTCGGGATGTTGAGCACGATCTGGCGACCGGCGAGCAGGTAGATGCCGAGCCCGACGAGCCCGATGCCGATGACGATCGTCGCCCACGGCAGGTACCGCTGGAGTTCGCTGGCGACCCCGGAGATGACGAGACCGAAGATGCCGAAGACCGTGATGAAACCGGCCGTGAGCACGACCGAAACCTTCATGCCGCGAGCGACCGCCGTGGTGCGGGCCGTGCTGTCGTCGAGGCCCACGAATGCAGACAGGTACGCCGGGAGCAGCGCGAACCCACACGGGTTCACGGTCGCCGCCATGCCGGCGGTGAGAGCGAGGGCGAATGGTCCGTTCAGCACGACAGGAGAACACGGTAGAGCAGCACCGTGTTCCTCGCATGCGGCGCGCGCGAAACAAATGCGAAAAGGGACGAACGGCCCGGATCGGTTCAGCCCGCCATCTCGGCGACGAGCGCCGCGAGGACGGACGGACTCGTGGCCATGTTGAGCCGGACGTGCCCGTCGCCGCCACGACCGAACTGGGCGCCGGGGCTCAACTCGACGCCCCGCTCGCGGAACACGGCGGCGGGGTCGTCGCCGAGTCCGAGCGCCGACACGTCGAGCCAGGCGAGATAGGTCGCGGACGGCGGTCGGTAGCCGACGCCGGGCAAATGCGTGGCGAGCAGCTCGACCAACGTCCGCCGATTCTCGTCGATCACGTCGACGACGGCACGAAGCCAGTCGTCTCCCTGCGTCCACGCCGTCGCCGCCGCCGTCGCGCCCATCACGTTCGGGGCGCCGAGATAGTGACCGGGGAGCGCCTCGAGGGCGTCGTGGAACACGCGGTCGCCGGCGTGGAGGACCGCCCAGCGAAGCCCCGCCAGGTTGAACGCCTTCGACGCCGACGTCACCGTGATCGTGTGGGCCGCCACCTCGGATGCGAGTGAGGCGAACGGGACGTGGCGGTGGCCGGGCATGGTGAGGTCGGCGTGGATCTCGTCGGACACCACGGTGATGCCGTGACGGAGCGCGATCTCGGCGATCCGCTCCAACTCGGGCAGTTCGAAGACGTGACCGAGCGGGTTGTGCGGGTGGCACAGGATCCAGATCCGGGCCCGATGCTCGTGTGCCAGCCGCGCCTCCAGGTCGTCGTAGTCGAACCCGTCGGCGGTGTGACCGACGCCGATCAACCGACGGTCGGCCGGCTCGATCGAGGCGAGGAACGGGTGGTAGGCCGGCAGGTGCAGCACGACACCGTCGCCGGGCTCGCTGCGGTGGTGGATCGCCGCCCGGACCCCCTGGATCACGTCGACCAGCTCGTGGACGCGATCGGCGTCGGGTTCCCATCCGTATCGCTGCGCCATTCGCGCCGGGAACAGCTCGGCCGCCGGCGAGGTCGCGTACGGGCCGCCCCAGTTCGGGTAGCCGAGCTCGTGCCGGTCGACCAGTTCGTGCAACGCGGCGGCGATCGGGGGTGCCACCTCGAAGTCCATGTCGGCCACCCAGGCCGCGAACGGCGCCGGATGCGCCATCCATTTGGCGCCGCGTCGACGCCGGAGTTCGTCGACGTCGAGCGATCGGAGCCCGAACGGATCATGGTTCGCCATGCCGGGAGTGTGACACACCGTCTCCTCACGACGCCGACGGACGCTAGATTCGTGCCGCATGGCGGCCCCCCTCCCGCTCGTGACCCTGACCGGGTCACGGGTGCGTCTCGAGCCTGTGACCCACGATCACGTCGACGATCTGCACGCGGCCGCCTCGGCCGACCGCTCGACGTTCGGACTGACCTGGGTCCCCGACGGCCTCGACGCGACGGCACGGTACGTGGCGTCCCTGCTCGACGACTACGAGGCCGGCCTCGTCCTGCCGTTCGCACAGGTCGACGTCGAATCGGGCCGCGCCGTCGGGTGCACCCGCTATCTCGATCTTCGGTGGTGGAGCGGACGCGATCGCCCCGACGAGGTCGAGATCGGCGGCACGTGGCTCGCCCGGTCGGCACAGGGCACCGGGATCAACACCGAGGCGAAGTTCCTGCTGCTCCAGCACGCGTTCGACGACTACGGGGCGTGGCGCGTCCAGATCGTGACCGACGCCCGGAACGCGCTCAGTCGCGGCGGCATCGAGGCGATCGGCGCCACGTTCGAAGGGATCCTCCGGAACCACCGCTTGGTCGCCGATTCCGACACCCCTGCACCACGTCAAGCGGCCGTGTACTCGGTCATCCGGGACGAATGGCCCGATGTCCGGGCCCACCTGCAGACCAGAATGGGGGCGACACCATGAAGGCACTGGTCGTGATCGCCCATCCCGACGGCGACAGCTTCTGCCACGCTGCCGCAGCCGCGGCCGAGCGCGGCCTGCGATCGGCCGGGCACGAGGCCGTGACGATCGATCTGTATGCCGAAGGTTTCCGGGCGGCGATGTCGGTCGAGGAACGCATCGCCTACGACACCGACGACCCGATTCTCGATCCGCAGGTCGAGCGCCATGTCGAGCTGCTCCGGGCTTCGGAACTCCTCGTGTTCGTGTACCCGACGTGGTGGAGCGGCCTGCCGGCGATCCTGAAAGGTTGGCTCGAACGCACGATGGTGCCCGGCGTGGGGTTCACGTTCGACGAGCGCACCGGCAAGGTGCGACCCGGATTGCAGCACGTGCGACGGATCGTCGGCGTGAGCACCTGGGGGTCGCCACGCCACTACGCGATGTTGATGAACGACAACGGCCGACGGGTCCTGTCGCGGGCGCTCCGGATGTCGTGTGGCTGGAAGGCGCGACCGAGCTGGCTCGCGTTGTACGGCATCGACACGTCCACCGATGACGAACGAGCAGCGTTCCTCCGAACGGTCGAGACGAAGGTGGGGTCGTGGTGATGCGCACGCTCGTCGTCTATTGCCACCCGAACCCCGACTCGTTCGGCGCTGCGATGCGCGACCGCACGCTCGCAGGCCTCCGCAAGGCCGGCCACGAGATCCGCCTGACCGATCTGTACGCGGACGGCTTCGAACCCGAACTCACCGCCGACGAGATCCGACACCACCATGAGCCCGGTGTCGCGGCCGGGCTCGAGCGGTACGCCGACGACCTGCGGTGGGCGGAAGCGATCGTCTTCGTCTACCCCACCTGGTGGAGCGGCCAGCCGGCGATGTTGAAGGGCTGGATGGATCGCGTCTGGGCGTCCGGCGTCGCGTGGGAACTCCCGGCCGGTTCGAACGTCGTCCGACCCCTGCTCCGCGACATCCGACGACTGATGATCGTCACGAGCCACGGCAGCTCGAAATGGATCAACGTGCTGGAGGGCGAGTCCGGCAAGCGGACGATCATCCGGTCGCTGCGTGCCATGTGCAGCCGACGCGTCCGCACGAAGTGGGTCTCGCTCTACGGCATCGACACGTGCAGCAGCGTCGCGCGAGCCGACTTCCTCGACCGCGTCGAGATCGCCGCCTCCAAGCTCCGCTGAGCGACGCCCGGGTCAGAGTTCGATGCCGGCTTTGGCGGCTTCGAGTTGGAGGTCGTTCCGGACCATCATCGAGACCAGCTCGGGGAAGCTCACCTCGGGCTTCCAGCCCAGCCGGTCGCGGGCCTTGCTCGGATCGCCGATCAACAGGTCGACCTCGGCAGGCCGGAAGAACTTCGGGTCCTGACGCACATAGTCACGCCAGTTGTCGATCTCGACCTCGGCGAACGCGCGCTCGACCAGTTCCTCGATCGAATGCGTCTCACCGGTCGCGATCACGTAGTCGTCCGGCTCGTCCTGCTGCAGCATCAGCCACATCGCCTTCACGTAGTCACCCGCATAACCCCAGTCGCGCTTCGCGTCGAGGTTGCCCAGCACCAACTCGTGCTGCAACCCGAGCTTGATACGCGCCACCGCGTTGGTGACCTTCCGGGTCACGAACTCGATCCCGCGACGCGGCCCCTCGTGATTGAACAAGATGCCCGAGCACGCGAACAGCCCGTAGCTCTCGCGGTAGTTCACCACGATGTCGTGACCGAACACCTTCGCGCACCCGTACGGGCTCCGCGGATGGAACGGCGTCGACTCGGTCTGAGGCGTCTCACGCACCTTGCCGAACATCTCCGACGACGACGCCTGATAGAAGCGGATCGGGTTGTCGTGCGTCCCGCCGATCATCCGGATCGCCTCGAGCATCCGCAACACGCCCAACCCCGTCAGGTTCGCCGTCAACTCGGCCTGATTGAACGACAACGCCACGAAACTGATCGCACCCAGGTTGTACACCTCGTCGGGCTGCGACAACTCGAGCGCCGCCACCAACGACGGCAGGTCGGCCAGGTCACCGGGCACCAACTCGACGAACGGCATCTCGTCGATCACCGACTGCGCCCGCGGGTTGTTCTGCCCCTTCACCATCCCGTAGACGTCGTACCCCTTGCCGTGCAGGAACTCGGCGAGATGACGGCCGTCCTGACCGGTGATACCTGTGATGAACGCGCGTGGCACGGAGAACTCCTGACTCGGGGACGCAGCGAGTCTACGAGGGGGACGGGACGTTCCTGCGGCTACCGTGACCGCCCGATGAAGGTCGCGATCGACGCCGGACCCCTCTACGGCCACCGGACCGGTGTCGGCATGGCAGCAGCGGGCATGATCGACGCCCTCGCCCGACGCGACGACGTCGACCTGGTGCCGTATCT
>JBPEWX010000150.1:0-1958 GCA_052032235.1 Ilumatobacter sp.
CATTCGTCGGGTCAGATCAGGTGGACGGTTCGGGAGCCTGGTCGGCTGCGGACGAGGGTGCCGATCTGCCAGGTTGGTTCGTCGATCGATGCTTGGACGGCGTCGGCGTCGGCGGGGTCGCACACGACGACCATCCCGATGCCCATGTTGAGCATGCGGTGCAGCTCGTGATCGTCGACGCCGGTCGCGAGTTCGCCGATCAGTTCGAACAACGGGCCCTTCGGCCAGGAGCCGAGTCGGATCTCGGCGTCGACCGCGTCGGGGAGCACTCGCGGCAGGTTCTCGGGAAGGCCACCTCCGGTGATATGGGCCAGCGCCTTCACCTTGCCGGACTCGAGGGCCCCGTCGAGCACACCCAGGTACGACCGGTGCGGCGCGAGCAGGGCGTCGCCGAGCTCCTGGTCGAAACCGGGTGGCGTCACGTTCATCGGCACCCAGTCGAACAGCTTGCGCAGGAACGAGAAGCCGTTCGTGTGGGGGCCGCTCGACGCGACGCCGATCAGCACGTCGCCGGGAGACACGTCGTCGCGGGGGAGCAGCTCGCTCCGCTCGGCGATGCCGACGAGGGTGCCGGCGACGTCGAATGCACCGGCTGCGTACACACCGGGCATCTCGGCCGTCTCGCCGCCGAGCAGCACACAGCCCGACGCCTCGCAGGCTTCGGCCATGCCGGTCACGACGTCGGCGACGAGGTCGGCGTCGAGCTTGCTGGCGGCGATGTAGTCGAGGAAGAAGAACGGTCGCGCCGACTGCACGAGCACGTCGTCGATGCAGTGGTTGACGATGTCGTGCCCGATGTTGCGCACCTTGCCGAGCCGGGCGGCGAGCTCGACCTTCGTGCCGACGCCGTCGGTCGAGGCGACCAGCACCGGATCGGCCCGCTCGAGGATCCGCTTCGCCGACAGCACGCCACCGAACGACCCGACACCCCGGAGCACGTCGCTGCCGAGCGTCCGCTCGACGGCGCCCTTCATCTGCTCGACCGCCCGGTTGCCCTCGTCGATGTCGACACCGGTCGAGGCGTACGAGGTGAGCATGGCGCCCGGTGCGCGCCACCCGATGTCGCGACGGACGATCTTGTTCGGGAACGAGACGCCGTCCATCGCCCGGTAGGCGGTCGCACGGGCCGAGGCGAGGTCGGCACCGAGCCCGGTCACGGCCAGGACACGTCCCCCGGCGGTGCGACCGTCGGACACCCCGGCCGGGAACAGGATCGCGTCGGGATCGTCGCTCGACCGGTTCGCCCAGTCGGTCGTCGAGAAGCCGGTGAGGGAGATCGTCGCGCCCGTGTTCGGCGAGGCGGGGTAGCCGGGTGCGGCAGCCACGACGGTGCATGCCGCTCCGTCGCGAACGCCGACGGGCACGGAGGCGACGTCGTGCCTCGTGCACGCCAGGGCGAGTTCGGCCAGGTCGGTCTCGAGCAGCGGCAGGACGGCCTGCGTCTCGGGGTCGCCGAAGCGGCAGTTGTACTCGATGAGACGTGGTCCGTCGGCGGTGAGCATCAGACCGGCGTAGAGCACGCCGACGTACGGTGTGCCCGCCGACGCGTAGTAGTCGAGGATCGGCTGCACGAACGTGGCCAGCAACTCGGTCGCGTCGAACGGGACGGGAGCCGGCGCGTACGCGCCCATGCCGCCCGTGTTCGGCCCGGTGTCGCCCTCGCCGATCCGCTTGTGGTCCTGGGCGAGCGGGAGCGCCACGGCGGTGTTGCCGTCGCACAGGGCGAGCAGCGAGCACTCGGGCCCGGCGATTCGCTCCTCCAGGACGAACGGGCCGAGCTTGGCGGTCGACCGGATCGCCGTCTCGGTCTCGTCGTCGTCGGCGGGCACCAGCACGCCCTTGCCGGCCGCCAAGCCGTCGAGCTTCACGACGACCGGCTTGCCGAACTCGCGCCACCAGGCGATCGCACCGTCGGCGTCGAGTTCCTCGAACCGCTCGTAGGCGGGGCCGGGCACGCC
>JBPEWX010000151.1:0-1661 GCA_052032235.1 Ilumatobacter sp.
TGGGACGCCCACGCCGATCGGACGACGCAACGGATCCGACACCTTTCGTCGGTCAGGGGGCGCCGTCGAGGATGCCGGTGATGCCGGTGGGTTCGTGGGGGCCGATGACGAACTGTTCGACGAGGCCGATGCCCTCGCGCTCGCCCCAGCGGGCGCGAGCGATCGCCTGGATGTGGACCATGTCGGGGTGCAGCGGGTCGACCTCGTCGAGCACGATCCGGTCTCGTGTCGACTCGTCGGGTCCGACCCACTTGCCGTGGCCCCACACGGCGTCGCGGTACCCGATGCCGTTCATCTGGAACCGGAGGACCGGCTCGTACGAGATCTCGACCGGGTCGCCGTTCCAGACCCCGAGACGCGTCGTGATCCGCTCCGCCCATCGGGTACCGGGCTGCCACGTCACGTCGAACTCGGCGGTGTGGGCGCGTTGCACCCGGCCCGGGTCGATGGTGGCGTCGTCGTCGCCGATGACGGGCGTGACGGCGCCGCTCTGGTGCCACGGACGGCCGGACGACTCGTGGTTGAGTGCGAAGTGGGTGCACGCGTCGTCGAACACGGTCGGCGCCCACAACCAGAAGAACTGCGGGACCGATGGCGGCCCGGCGATCGGTTCGCCGATCGGCCGCACACCCCACGAACGGTCGCGCACACCGACGAAGCCGTCGACCTCGACCCGTTCACCGTCGACCTCGAACCAGCCCGACCACGAACCGAACTGGGTCAATCGGGTGTAGTCGAGCACGACGCGGCCGTCGGCGACGTGGCGGAAGCGGGGTTCCTCGATGGCCGGTGACATCGCGGTGACCGTGAGCTCGGCCCGGACGTCGTGGCGGCCGTCGACCGTGATGCGGTGCGAGCGCATCGGCTCGATCACCTCCACCCTGACACCGCCGGCTGCGGTATCGGTGCGGTCGGCCGGGCACGCCCGCGAGCCGCGCACGTTGTGTTGCACGCCGTCGACGATGCAACTGAAGGCGGCGTCCATCACGCGCCGGTTCGGGTACACGCCCAGCGCCACGGCGAAGAACCGCTCGCCGGACCGGTCGAACCCGTTGAAGAAGTACCGGTCGTACGCGTTGGGGGAGTCGGTCCCGACGTGGAGGAGCGGCTCGGGTGTCTGGTGGAGCGGATAGTCGTCGTGGGGGTGGAGCACGTGGCCTCCTCGTGTGCGTGCCGGTCAGAGTCGGTCGAGCAGGCCGAGGTCGCGCATCTGCTCGGCGGGTCGCTCGGCCATCGCGGTGAACATCGCGTCGCCGCGTTCGGTCTGTTCGACGATCTGTGATGCGATCACGGCCATCAGGTAGCCGGACGCCGATCCGAGCACGTAGCCGTCCCAGATCGTGTCGTCGTCGACCTCGACTCCGGCGTCGCGCAGTCCTGCGGCGTAGCGCTCGACCAGGCGTCGTTCGTGCGCCCGACGTTCGTCGGCGAGGAGACCGGCACCGGTGAAGTAGGCGACGTCGGCCGGCCCGATGCCGACGGCGACGGTCTGCCAGTCGACGACCGTCACGGTCGGTGCGTCGTCGGTGCGGCCGAGGAGGAGGTTGTCGAGGCGGTAGTCGCCGTGGGTCACGCACCACTCGCCGGGCCCATTCGCCCATTCGGTGACGAGTTCGCTCCACCGGCCGTAGCGCTCGACGAGCAGACGTCCCACGTCGAGG
>JBPEWX010000152.1:0-7176 GCA_052032235.1 Ilumatobacter sp.
GCTCGACGTCACCCTCGACGACGAGACGAACGCACGGCTCGACGAGATCTTCCCGGGGCCGGGCCCGACCCCCGAGGCCTACGCCTGGTAGGCGCACACGCTCCCGCGTCGGGAGCCGGCGTGCGTCAGCGCAGGAAGCCGGCGACGGCGGCGACGTAGGCGTCGAGCCGTTCGCGCCGGATGTTGTGCCCGGCACCCTCGATCGTCACCACGCCGACGTCGCCGTGCAGGTTCGAGACGGCGTGGGCGACCTCGGGTGACGCGATCGCACCGAGTTCGACCTCGCCGAGCACCAGCAGGACCGGCGCCTCGATCGCCGGGACGACCGATCGCCAGTCGACCGGCACGAGGTGCTCCACCGAGCGCGGACCGAGGCCCAGCTTGGCCGGCGCCCACGAATCGAACTCGTCGTCGGGCCAGTTCGGGTGCTGTCGACGCCCCATCTCGCGGAGCTCGTCGACCGACCGACCGTCGAGGGAGGCGACCCACGCCGTGACACCGGCCAGCTCGTCGGCGCCGAGCGGCGCCTGCTCGAGCCGCCACGGCGGATCTTCGAGCACGACCCTCCCGACCAGGTCGGGTCGGCGGGCGGCGACGAGCGCGACCGTCGTCGCTCCGAGCGAGTGGCCGAGCAGGGTCGGACGATCGAGTTCGAGTGCATCGACGACCCCGGCCAGGTCGGCGGCGAGGACGTCCCAGTCGGCCGCCCCTCGATCGGAGCGACCGTGATTGCGGGCGTCGACGGCGATCACCTCGTACCGATCGCCGATCCGGTCGGCGACGCGCGACCAGCAGTTGCCGTCGTCGCTGAAGCCGTGGGCACACACGACCGCTGACCCATCGGGGTTGCCGCCCCGACGGACGTGGAGCGAGACGCCGTCGACGACGACGTCGGACTCGGTCCAGTTCACGCGTGCGTCACTTCGGCCGGAACGGCATCAGCGGCTTGAACGAGTACCCGGACGGGAGCTCCTCGGACGAGTCCTGGACGACGTAGCGCGTGATGTGCCTGGCGTGGTCGGAGAGCTGGCTCCAGTCCTCGTACGAGATGCCGGGGATCGTCGGTTCGCGGAACCACGGTGCGTAGATCTCGAGGTTCGGGATGGCGCGGACGTCGTCCGACAAGTTGGGCGTGCCACCGTGCCAGGCCCGGACGTCGCGGATCTGGATCGAGCCTGCCGGCGCCGGGCACACGGTGCTCAGGCGCATCCACTCCGGCTCCTCCTCGAGCGTGGGTGGCTTGACGCGTGCGTGCTGGGTGCCGGGGATCTGACGCGTCGGGCCGTTGAGCACCGTCTGGTCGAACGGCAGGAAGTTCACACACACGTACGGCGACGGCAGGTCGCGGGTGGTCAGGTATCCACGACGGTCGTGGAACGAGCTGATCGGGGTGCGATCGGGACTGATGAAGTCGCCCATGTCGGAGTGCAGCGGCTGATAGCCGACGGCGCCCGGCAGACAGAAGTCGCCGCTCGCGGCCCGGATCATGTAGTCGTTCGAACCGAAGATCGCCTCGAGGATCGGGTTGACCGTCGGCAGGTCGAGCAGCATGCGCCACTCCGGTCGGTGCAGCATGCTGCGGGTCACGCTCGTGCCGCCGAACGAGTAGCGGTGCGAGCCGCGGTTGCCGTCGCGCACGTCGTCGAGCGACACGATCTCCTCGACCACCTCGAGCACGCCGTTGGCGAGAAACTCGGTCTGCTCGGGCGTGAGTGCGTCGCGGATCACGACGAAGCCGTCGCGGTCGAAGATCTGGACGGCCCGCTCGATCTCGTGTGGCTCGAGCACGTCGAGGCCCTTGATCCCGTTGTTCGCCTCGAGGTGTTCGCGGAGCGCGACGACCTCGGGGTCGTCGGGTTGCGGCCCGGCCCAGCCGCGGATCCGGGGAGAGGTGGTGTCGCTCATGAGAGGGTCCTTCGAATTCGAAAGTTGCCAGCCGTCGCATCGCGACGAACTGACAGGAAGTACAACAATGCGGAACCTACCCGCCCGGACGATCGCGGGCAAGGTCGGAGCGCGCGACGGCGTGGTGCCCGGGTGTGCGGCGACCGTCAGGCCGGCGTGACGCCGGCGCGGTCGAGGAGGTGATGGAGCGACGCCAGACCGCTGGAGAGGAAGACGTCCTCGATGACGTCGCGGCGTGCGTCGCCGCGGGCGATCAGCCCCCACATCTGCTCGGTGGCGCCGTTGAACAGGCTGGAGAAGACGAGCGCACGTTCGGCGTCGAGCCCCATCTCGACGACCAGGTCGGCCCACCACTGCACGTTCGCCTGCTGGATCGACCGGCGGTGCTCCTCGACCGACTCGACGAGCTGCGGCTCCGACATCAAGCGGTAGTACAGCAAGCCGCCCTGCTCGATCTGATCGAAGTACCAGCGCGTGTTGTCGATGAAGCGGCGCTCGAACAGTTCGCGCGGCGTGACGTCGCGCAGCATCTCCGACACCGGCGGCATCGGGTCGACGTTCCACAACGATTCGACCTCGGCCCACAGGGACTCGACGAGCCCGGCTCGGTTGCCGAAGTAGTTGTAGACGAGCGCCCGGGAGACGCCCGCCTCCTCGGCGACGCCCTCCATCGACAACGCAGCGGCGCCCTGGCGTTCGACGATCGATCGAGCCACGTCGACCAGGTGACGACGCCGCTCCTCGGGAGACAGGCGCGTCCGGGGCGTCGCGGTGGTCGAGTCGGTCACCGACCCAGTGTGCCAGACCTCGTGCGACACCCGACCGCCGACCCGACCCACGACGTGCCGCCCGGAGGGCCGGGAGGAGCGCGATCCCGTCTGGCACACTGTCGGCCGTGATCCACCTACGCGGCGCGGCGTTCGACGTCGTGGTCGACCTCGCTCACGGCGTCCCGGCGATCGTCCACTGGGGTGCACCGATCGACGACCCGGCGACGGTGACGTCGGCACTCGACCGACCGTTGGTGTTCGGGCTGCCCGACCAGATCGCGCCGGTGTCGGTCGTGCCCGAGCACGCCGCCGGGTTCACCGGACGACCGGGACTGCTCGGCCACCGCCGGCGAGGCGGTCACTGGGCACCGCGGTTCGAGCCGCTCGACCACCACGTGGACGACACCCGACTCGTCGTCGTCGCCCACGACCCGGTTGCCGCGCTCCGCCTCACCACGACGATCGACGTCGCCGACTGCCTCGTCGTCTCGGTCGAGCTGACGAACACCCACGACAGCGCTCGGTACCTGCTCGACGGATTGACGGTGACGTTGCCGGTCGCCGAGCACCTCGACGAACTGCTGACCTTCACCGGTCGTTGGACGCGAGAACTCCACCCGGTCCGGACGTCGTGGCACCACGGAGCGGCGACGGCGGAGAATCGTCGGGGCCGGACGTCGCACGAGACGCCGTCGCTGTTGTTCGCCGGCACGACCGGTTTCGGTGAATGGGGCGGCGAAGTCGTCGGTGCCCACCTCGCCTGGAGTGGCAACCACGCGTGGCTGGCCGACCGATTGGGCGACGGCCGCCGCTACCTCCAACTCGGCGAGCTGCTCCACCCGGGCGAGTGCTCGCTCGAACCGGGCGAGTCGTATCGGACGCCCGACGTCGTGGCGGTGTGGTCGGGCGACGGTCTCACGTCGGCGACGCAACGGTTCCATCGTCGCCTGCGAGCCCGGCCCGAGCACCCGAAGGGTCCGCGTCCGGTGCTCGTCAACACGTGGGAGGCGGTCTACTTCGACCACGACCTCGACACCCTGCGCGACCTGGCCGACCGCGCCGCCCGCGTCGGCGCCGAACGGTTCGTGCTCGACGACGGCTGGTTCGGGTCCCGCCGCGACGACACGTCGGGCCTCGGCGACTGGGTGGTCTCCGCCGACGCCCATCCGCACGGTCTCGCTCCGCTGATCGAGCACGTCACGGGGCTCGGGATGGAGTTCGGGATCTGGGTCGAACCCGAGATGGTCAATCCGGACAGCGACCTGTATCGCGCTCATCCGGAGTGGGCGCTCGTGACCGACGGCTACGAACCGCCCCTGGGTCGCAATCAGCTCGTGCTCGATCTGGCCCGCCCCGAGGCGTTCGAACACGTGCTCGGCCAGCTCGACGCGCTGCTCGGCGATCACGACATCTCGTTCGTGAAGTGGGACATGAACCGCGACCACATCGCCGGCAGCGGGGCCGACGGTGCCGCCGGCACGCACGCGCAGACACTCGCGCTGTACCGGCTGCTCGACGAGCTGCGCCGTCGTCACCCGGGTGTCGAGATCGAGTCGTGCAGCTCGGGCGGCGCACGCATCGATCACGAGATCCTGCGACGCACCGACCGGGTGTGGACCAGCGACTGCAACGACGCGCTCGAGCGGCAGACGATCCAGCGCGGCGCATCCATGCTGGTGCCGCCGGAGTCGATGGGCGCCCACATCGGGCCGCCGCGAGCGCACACGACCGGACGCCGCCACGGGCTCGCGTTCCGGAGCGCGACGGCGCTGTTCGGACATCTCGGGATCGAGTGGGATCTCCGGTCACTCGACGACGAAGAACTGGACGCCGTCGCCGAGGTGGTCGCACTCCACAAGCGGCTCCGACCGATCCTCCACCACGGTGACGTCGTGCGGTTCGACACCGACGACGCCTTCGTGGCTCATGGCGTGTACGCGTCCGACCGGACCGAGGGGGTCGTGTCGTTCACCCGGATGGCGACCACGGCCAGTCTGACGCCGCCACCGCTCCGCCTCCCCGGTCTCGACCAGGAGCGCACCTATCGAGTCGAACACGTCGCCCTCCCGCACGAGCGACCGGGCCCCGGCCGCACCCGACCGACCTGGTGAGAGACCGGCCTGGTGGCCACCGGCCGCGACCTCGAACGGGTGGGCCTCCAACTCCCCGCGCTCCACCCCGAGACCGCCGTCCTGCTCCACCTCACCACGACCTGACGGGCGGCGACCGGGGCGGCGGGTCAGCTGTTGGCGAACTCGATGACCTGTTGGAAGGTCGGGCGGTTCGTGGCTCGGAAGTCGTCGGGGATGAGGCCCGGGGTGAAGGTCGAACGCCGACCCTCGACCAGCCAGTCACCGGTGTCGTCGCCGTACTCGGCAGCCAGTTCGTCGGCGACCGCCGCGACCGCACCCCAGAGCGCGTCGCGACAGGCGTCGAGGTCGCCGGCACCGCAGTACTGCACGGCGAACGGACCCTCCACGTCGTCGCCGAGCAGGGTCCGCAGATCCTTGTCGAGAATGCTCGCACCGCCGATGCCACGGAGGCGCACGTCGTCCGCGATCACCTGACCCAGCACGGGCTCGAGCGCGGCGTCGTACAGCGGGTCGAGCAGCGCCGGGAAGATGGCCGCGCCCGGCCGGTCGTAGTCGCCGTTGTCGTCGGCGTCGAGCAGCGGCGCATCGTCGGCGACCCACTCGTCGAGGATGTCCTTGACCTCACCGGCCAGCTCGGTCGGCGCCTCGCCGCCGTCGAGCACGCGGCTGACGACCGGCCACAGGGTGGAGTCCTCGTCCTCGGTGGCGGAGCGGTTCATCACGCTGACGACACCTGCGAGATCGACCTCGTCGGGCCACTGGTCGAACGCCTCGACGCGGTGCACCGAGCCGTACAGGTTGTTGTCGCCGTGCATGAAGCCGGGGGCCGACTGGTTGTTCCAGTTGAGGAGCCGCGACGACGGATGACTGATCGCGTGCGGGTGCTCTTCGAGGGCGAGGAAGTCCTGCCACTCGTAGTCGCCGGTGCCGAGCGTCGGCAGGCGACGGTCGAGGCCCTCGGCCCGCACGGGCAGGTAGCCGGACGCGAAGTAGGCGTTGGTCTCCCGGTTGGCGTAACCCCAGTTGAAGGTGAAACCGAACCGGTTGGCGACCTCGAAGAACTCCTCGGGCGTGGCGGCATCGCCCTCGGTCATGCCTTTGAGCGCGGCGAGGTTCAGACCGTCGCGTCCGAACGTCGAGCGCTTGCTGGTGAGGGCGACGGGCAGCCCGTCGACCGTCGCGGTGCCGATCACCGGGCCGTGCACCGACGTCGGGTAGACGAGTGGCGTGTCGCCGAGCATGCCGGCGTCGAAGACCTCGAACGGGACGCAGTCGCCCTCGAACTCGTAGTGACCCGACGTGCGGGTCGGGGCCGATCCGTCGGGCTCGCACAGCACCTCCACGTAGACGTCACGGACGTCCTGTCCGGCCGAGGTGAGGCTCCACGCATAGTCGGCGGTACGGCCGATGAGCATGTACATCGACAAGCCCGGCACGCCGGCACCCTGGGCCTCGAAATCGGGTCCGATCAGGTGGAGCTGCTGCACGATCTCCGGGTAGTAGTAGCCGAGCTGCGGCCCCATCACGGCGAGCGTGGTGTCGTTGGCCGAGGCGTCGGGAGCGACGGTGAGCCAGTTGGAGGCGCGGCGGGTCGGTGGGCCGTCGGTGGCCGAGTACACCAGCGACGCTCCCTGCACGACGGGCGCGGAGCCCTCGGCCGGTTCGCGTGGATCGAGCGAGATCAACGAACCCTCGTCGATCACGACCGAACCCGTCACGTCGCCACCGGTGAACGTGCCGTACTCGAATCGCTCCTCGAGCGTCGTGGGCGCCTCGGGGTCGTCGGTCTGGAGGAGGTCGTTCCAGACCGCTTCGCCCTGCTCGTCGCCGAGCCGGCTCTGCAGTGCAGCGAGGAACTCGGCGTTGGCCGCCTCGCCGCCGCCACCCGCGCCGAAGATCGAGCCGATGAACGCGGTGACCGCGATCACGTCGTTGACCGTCGCCGGCTCGCGTTCGATGTCGTTCGCTTCCCAATACGCGTTCATACCGTCGGCGTAGGCCTGGGCATCGGCGATGACCTCCTCGCCGAGTTCGCCGTAGGTGTCGATGATGAGCTGCACCTGGTCGGTGACGAGCTGTTCGGCGGCCTCGCTCGGCACGAACGTCTGGCCGCTCGTGACCAGGGAGAAGGCGTCGATACCGGGCACGTCGGCGACGGCCACCCGTGCCGCGCCGCGGCCGAGATCGATGAGCAGCGCACGGTCGCGGGCGGCGACCCAGCCGGCGCCGAACGAGACGTCGTCGCGGGTTTCGCCGGTGATGTGTGGGATGCCGAACTCGTCGTACTCGATCGTGAGCCCGTCTCGACCGGTCTCCTCGATCGTCGTCTCGCCGATCGGCGCGAAGTCCTGCGGCAGGAAGAACTCCTCGATGTCGGCGTCGGTGACGTCGCCGCGCAGCGGGGTGAG
>JBPEWX010000153.1:0-1648 GCA_052032235.1 Ilumatobacter sp.
CGAACACGCGGCAGCGAACGGGATCGAACACGTCGAGCTGGAGGCGGTTCCCGACGGACCGATCGAGCGGGCACTGCTCCGGAACGGGTTCACGCCCGGCGACGGCGGCTACGTCGAAGGCTGGATCGACGCCGACGACGTGCCGGCCGTGTCACCGATCGCCGACGGCTACTCACTGCAACGGCGAACTGACCGCACCGACCGCCCTCATCACTACATCCGGCGCAGCGGTGTCGACGTCGAGGCACGGTTGCTGCAGACGTCGCTCTACTCGCCCGATCGTGACCTGCTCGTCGAGGACGACCAGGGCGATCCCGTGGCGTCGGGCCTGTTCTGGTTCGATCCGGTCACACGGACCGGGCTCGTCGAACCGATGCGCACCGAGGACGACCATCAGCGCAAGGGGTTGGCGCGGCACCTGCTCACGAGTGGTCTTGCGCTCCTCGTCGACGCCGGCGCCGAACGGATCAAGATCTGCTGGAGGCCCGACAATCCGCCTGCGGCGAACCTCTACCTCGACGTGGGGTTCGTGCCCGACCGGCGCACCCGGATGTTCGCCGGGCCGACGGGTGGCGTGCCAGGCTGAACGTCGTGGCACGACCACCCCAATCCGACGAAGAACGCTCGGCGAAGCGTCGCCGGATCCAGCGCGCCGCGATCGAGCTGTACCGCGAACGGGGCTCCGACATGACGGTCCGCAACGTGGCCGACCGTGCCGGTGTCTCCGTCGGCACCGTGTACTCCTACTTCGACAACCTGGCCACGCTCATGCGTTCGTTGTGGACGGGCGCCGTCGCACGCGTCAACGTCGAGTTCATCGAGTTGGCGAGCGAGTTCGACGAGCCGCTCGCACGAATCCGGGCCCTGCTCCAGCGGTACGTGCAGTTCGCGCTCGACGAGCCCGAGGTGTACCGGAGTGCACTGCTGTACGTGCGACCGCCGTCGCACGAGCAACCCGAACCCGATCATCCCGACGAGCTACCGTTCCACGCCCTGCTGGTGGCCGCCGTCCGGGAGGGCCAGTCGGCCGGGGTGATCGTCGGCGGCGACGCCGAGCTGCTCGCACAATCGGTGTGGGCTGGTGTCCACGGAGCGATCGGCCTGTCACAGAACATGTCGATCTATCGCCTGAACGGCACCGCCGAACTCGGCCCGGAGATGGTGGAGATCCTGATCCGAGGCATCGCGACCGAACGAGCCGACCCGGCAGCCTGAACGGCAGCCCGCCGCTGATCACTCGTCGGAGGTTCCCGCGAGGGCCTCGCCGATGCTGCCGATCAGCATCCCCGTCGCCCCGATGACGAAGAACCAGATGCCGAGCGTCTTCGTCGACTCCCAGAAGAACAAGACGCTGCCGATCAGGAACGCCGTGTTGCCGATCAGGCCGAGCATCGTGTGAACCCAGCCGAAGTTCCGGGCGGCGGCGCGGATCGGGTGCGGGGCTTCGGAGCGGTCGGTCAGCTGGTCGAACGCAGTCATCGAGTGGTGTTCCTTGGTCGCAGTTGGTGGTCCGGTCGCGGCCTACCCGACACCGCCACCGCCGAAACCGGTCGGGGTGCAGCGTGGGTCGCTAGCGTCGGACTCATGCGACCACTTCTCTGGTGCACCGTCGCACTGGCACTGTCGGCATGCGCCGCTCAGCCGTCCG
>JBPEWX010000154.1:0-2570 GCA_052032235.1 Ilumatobacter sp.
CGTTCAGACATCAACCGACCGTCCACGAACTGCGCACGTGCCAGGAACCTGGTCGGTTGATGTCTGACATGAACCGACCATCACCGGGAATAGGGGTCGGGGGCGGGTGTGTTTCTTCCGGCCATGCGACCACGCACCTGGATGGCCACAGCGCTCGGTGCCGCACTGCTGCTCACGGCGTGCGGTTCCGACGACGACGGAGGGGGCGGTTCAGCGGCCGACTCCGGCGTCACCCTGCCCGCTCCGGCGGAGGGCGATCCGCCCGATCTCCCGGTGGCCGAGGCGTCGCAAGCCAGTCCCCTGCCCGAGGTCGCCGTTCGTCAGGTGAACGGTGACGGCGGGTGGGTGCAGTTCCGCAACGAGATCCCGTCCGAACAGCCACTCCTGGTCTGGTTCTGGGCACCGCATTGACCCGCCTGTCGCCGGGAGGGCCCGGCGGTCGAGCAGTTTGCTCGTGAACACGCAGACGAGGTTCGGGTGGTCGGTCTCGGCACCCAGGACAGCGCCGAGGAGGCGGTCGAGTTCGTCGAGATGACGGGCACCACCTCGTTCCCCATGTACTGGGACGAGACGTTCCAGACCTGGACGGCGTTCGGGATCAGCGCCCAGCCGGCGGTGGCGTTGCTGTCGCCCGACGGCGAACCGATCGCCGGCTGGCTCGGCGGTTTCCCCGAAGACGAGATCCTCGACGCCATCCGCAACAACTGACACCGCACCACTGACCACGCGAACCGGGTCGGGTGTCGCAGGGAACGGCGACGGAGTCGACGTTTCCGGAGATCACCCGACCCGGATCAGAACAGGGGTCGTCAGCTGACGACGGCTTCTTCGACGACGACGTCGGATTCGCCGCCTTCCTTGCGACCCATCTTGACGAGGATGAGTTCCTTCTGCTGGCGGCCGTTCTCGGTGCCGAGCAGGTAGCCGGTCGCTCCGGCGGCGGCGAGCAGGACGAACAGAACGAGCATCTTCATGGGGTGCCTCCTTGCAGGCATTTTTCGACGTTGGGTCGACCATACCCGGCTCGTGTTTCGGCCAAGCTCCCGATTCGCGCGGGTGTCGTCACCCGCCCGCCGTCACACGTCGAGCGGGGTCGGGTCGCGGTGGTGGAAGTGGTCGGCGCGCCGTTCGGTCGTCTGCCGGTTGGACACCGGGTTGACGATCAGGGAGAAGATCCGGCGTGGCCACGGCGACATGTTGGGTGGTGACGCGTGCACGACGGCGTCGCCGAACAGCAGCACGGTGCCGGCCGGTCCTTTCGGGCTGATGAGGCCGCCGCGTTCGGCGAGCGGTCCGACGACGTCGGCGTCGACGGTCCACAGGTCGAAGCTGGTGGTCTCGGTGTCGAGGCTGGTCGGGGCGGGGCCGTCGCGGTGCGAGCCGCGCACGAACATGAGCGGCCCGTTGAACTCGGTGACGTCGTCGAGGAAGAGGTGCACGTTGAGGGCGAGCGGTTCGGGCACGCCGTCTTCGTGGTGGTGGGTGGCGAAGTCGTAGTGCCATTGCCACTGCTCACCGGTGAACGCCGCCTTGGCGTTGACCTTGACCTGCTGCGCGTAGACCGGCACGTCGCCGAGCACCTGGAGGGCCGGGGCGAGCAGGCGCGGGTCGCGGACCAGCCGGGCGAATCGTTCGTGGCGGAGGTGCAGCCCCATGGCGGTGCGCACGACCCCGCTCGACTTCTCCCGGATGTTCTGCGGCACGTCCTCGTCCATCAGTTCGTCGAGCACCGCGTTGATCTCGTCGACCTCGTCGTGCGAGAACCGCCCGGGCAGGGCCACGACCCCGTCCCGCTCGAACGCCGCGAGCTCGTCGGCCGTCAGGAGCGGGCTCATGCGGCGTCTCGCACGAAGTGGATGTGGGGGAAGCGTTGGCGCATGGCGCTGGCGGCGTCGGCGACGTCGTCGCCTCGGAGGGCGCCGGTGATGAGGTCGGCGAGTTCGGCCATGTCGTCGGGTCGCATCCCGATGCGGGTGACTTCGGGTGTGCCGAGTCGGAGGCCGGCGCCGGGTTCGAGCGTCGGGAGCCCGATCGCACACGCCAGCAGGTTGCCCTCGCGCAGTCGGAGCGCAGCCGGGTGGCCCCCTCCCCAGGTGGTGGCGTCGACGGCGAGTTGGTGGGAGCGGGTGTGTCCGCCGTCGGTCGTCCACACGGGCAGTCCGCGTGTGGCGAGCTCGGCGGCGAGCGCCACCGCGTTGTCGCGCATGGTCGTCGCGTACTCGTGGCCGCATTCGAGCCAGTCGAGGAGGGTCACGCCGAGGGCGGCGGTCTTGGCGACGTCGAAGTTGGCGGTGAGGCCGGGGTAGGCGATCGCGTCGATCCGTTCGGCGAGGGCGTCGTCGTTGGTGAGCACGAGTCCGCCGGCCGGCCCGCCGAGGCTCTTGTAGGTGCTCATCGTCATGAGGTGGGCGCCCTCGTCGAGCGGGTTCGGCCACACGCCACCCGCGATCATCCCGCAGGCGTGGGCGGCGTCGAACAGGACGAGGGCGCCGTGGCGGTCGGCGATCTCGCGGATCTCGCGCACGGGGTGCGGCAGCAGGTTGAGCGACGTCCCGATCGTGATGAGCGTC